>CAZFHR010000191.1:0-3325 GCA_964519115.1 uncultured Candidatus Izemoplasmatales bacterium | reverse complement strand
CGGCTTCATCCGCATATTCGAACGCATCGATCAACACGACGTCGAGATTGTGCGGCGGGATGACTTCTTCGATGACGAAGTCTTGGACGAAGAGTTGGTTGGCGGTGTCGGCCAAATAGCCAATCGAGAATTCGAACTTCGCGACCGCACCGTCGACGGTGAACGATTCCTTGTCGACGTTGAAGTAGATGTAGTAGGTCTGGTAGGCATCGGTGATATTGACGTCGGTCTTGCAGCTGGAGAACGTGTCGATCCAGGGATCGGCCGCAAGCGAGGTGCCGATCCAGAACCGGACTTTCGTCGCGGTCAAGGCCTTCATCGTGATGGCAAAGCGGTAGTCCGTGCCATATTCAAGCGCCGTATTGGGGATCATGAAGGTGACGCGGCCGGTCATCCAGTCGTAGGAATATACCGGGATGTTGGAGATCGTGACGGCCGCTTCGCCGGCGTCATAGCCGACGGTGATGCCATTGCCGGCGGTGCCGGTGAAAGCATTCGCATCGATCAAATCGAGGACTTCGACGTATTCGGGCAGCGCTTCACCGACAAGGTTGAATTCCTTGACATAGATCGTGTTGGTTTCGTCCGTGGGCAGATACCCGTACATGAACTGGAATTTGGCCGTGCCGTTCACCATGGCCTTGTCGACGGTGAAGATGACCTGATAGGTCACGTATTCCGTGCCGATTGCGACGGTTTCCAGACCGCCGTCGAAATTGTCGATCCACGGGTCGACCCAAAGCGTCGAACCAATCCGGAAATACAGATCCGTGGCGACGGTCGCCTTAACCGTGATGGCAAACTTGTAGGTCTGTCCGGCGATGAGCTCGGTGCCGGCATCGAAATACCAGACCATCCGCGCGTGATCCCAGGAATCGGTGTTCGGATCGATCGCGGTGATCAGATACGCGTCTTCGCCGGCATTGTAGGCGACCGACGAATGCGTCGGGCCTTCGTCATGAGTTCCCAGCAGGCTGACGGCATTCGCTTCGTCCCAGATGATGTCGGAGACCTTGACGGTGACGACTTTCGTTCCGACGTTGCCGAGGGCGTCGACGACGCTGTAGGTGATATCAAATGTTCCCACCAGCGAGGCCACGCCGCCGGTCATGAAGGCATCGAGTCCGGTGACGGTGACGCTGGCAACGTCGATGGCGCCATCGACGTTGTCGTTGACGGTCAGGCCGACGAACGGATCGAAGGCATCGCCGAAATTGATCGTGAAGTTGGCGATGTTGATCGTCGGGCCTTCTTTGTCGACGATCGTGACGTCCTGGGCGAAGATGGTGACGTTGCCCGAGGCGTCATAAACGGTGTAGGTGACGGTATAAACGCCGGCGACGTTGAAGTTGAGACCGCCGTCGTCGACCATCGCGGCCGTGACGGTGATGATGCCGTCGACGGCGTCGACGACGTCGACCAGCTGCGTCAGATTGACTTCCAGGTTCGTGAATTGATCGAGCGAAGTCGGAATGCCGTCTTTGATGGTGACGACCGGTCCGACCGTGTCGGCGGTTTCCGCCGTGAACACCTGGAAGGTGATCGTGTAGGTGGAAGTCATGTCATGGCTGTCGGTCACGCTGTAGAGGACGTCGTAAGAACCGGCTACGTTCATGTCGACCGTGGAACTGTCGATCGTGCAGACGAGTTCCTGTCTGGACATGTCAAGAGCGGTCACGTACGCCGCGAAATCCGGCAGTGCGTCGCCGACCGTGAGTTTCGTCGGCAGATCGGCGCCGACGTTTTGGGTGATCGTCGGAGCTTCATAGGAGGTCGTCAGCTTGTAGATGTAGACATTTTTGAAGGAGGTGACGCCACCGGCGCCGACGTTCGAATAGTTGATGTTGCCGAGGTTTAATTCGATGCCGAACAGTGACGATCCATCGGATCCGACGAGCGAATCGAGGGTGAAATAGAAATTGAAGGTCTGCCATTCGCTCGTGATGGCGAAGGTATGGCCGGCGGAAATACCGTCGAAATCGTCATACCACGGCGCGCCGCCGAGGGCAAGTCCCATCCGGAACATCATCTGGCGGGCGATCGTCGTTTTGACCGTGAAGGTCATCATGTACCAGACGCCGGTTTCCATCGTCAGCGAGCTCTGTTTGTAATAGGCTCCGGCCGCGGAGGACCAGCCGCCGAGGGAAATGACCTGGACGTTCATGATGCTTTGACCGGC
Organism: uncultured Candidatus Izemoplasmatales bacterium; assembly: GCA_964519115.1. Taxonomy (GTDB): domain Bacteria; phylum Bacillota_I; class Bacilli_A; order Izemoplasmatales; family Hujiaoplasmataceae; genus UBA12489. The sequence continues at coordinate 1,146 of CAZFHR010000191.1, read as the reverse complement.
GTCATAGGTGATGTCGGCTTCGCCGTTGTTGGATTTTTCGTTCCACTGCCCGTTGCCCATGTTCTGGAAATTGGGATCGGTCAGAATGCCGGAATCGATCATATTGCCGATCGTGATGCTGCGGATCGCCGTCGTTTCATTGCCGCCGGCATCGAGGACCGAGTAGACGATCTCGTAGACGCCGACGACGTTGACGTCCAGGGACGCATAGTCGATCGTGATGCTGGCGGTGATGTTGCCATCAACCGCGTCGACCGCGGTCACACCGGCGAGCAGGAGGGCCTGCAGGGCGGAGAAATCATAGCCGACTGGATATCCGAACGCATCAGAGGGCAGATTCAGAACCGGAGCGACCATGTCGCGGACTTCGGCGAAGGAGATTTCAATCTGAAAATCGAGAACCAGTCCGTTCGTGTCGATTGTGAAGACGCCATTGGTCAGGGCAGCTTCGAGGACATAGATGATTTCATAGGAGGCTTCCGACGTCGTGATGGCGATCGTCTGGAGGCTGCCGCTGTTGACGCCTAGCGCGACGCCGATTTCGCCGGCGGTCGCCGCCGAAGCGGTCAAAACGATCTTGAGATAAGAGAACGGGGCGATGCTTTCATTGATGAAGCCGCCCGTGATCGCGGAATAAAGCCGGTTTTCGCCTTCGGTGGTGAACACCGAGCCATCGATCGTCTGGACGTTGCCAAAGACGAAATCGCCCCAGGTGACGGTGACGATGCGGGTCGCGGTCGCTTCGTTGCCGGTCGTGTCTTCCGCCGAATAGGCGACTTCATACGTGCCCGGGGTCCAGATGTCGACATCGCCAGAGGCAATGACATCGACTTCGCCGTCGATCGTGTCGACGGCCTGCACGCCATCAAGGGCGTCGAAGGTTTCACCGATGTAGATCGTGATCGCACCGACGCCGGAAAGCAGCGGTACCTGCGTATCGGTCAAAACGACGGTGACGATCCGCGTCACTTGGCTGACGTTGCCGTACGAATCGGAAACCGTGTAGACCAGGGTGTACTCGCCGATGGCGTTGGGATTGACATTGCCGGTATACCGGATGTCTTCGGTGAGATTGCCATCTTCGAAATCATACGCGGTGACGCCGGCAAGCGGAGCGAATCCGGCATTCTTTTCGATCGTCACGTT
>CAZFHR010000190.1:0-3382 GCA_964519115.1 uncultured Candidatus Izemoplasmatales bacterium | reverse complement strand
GCCGGTATCGTCATCACTGCGAGCCACAATCCGGCGAAATACAACGGTTACAAGATCTATGACGAATTCGGCTGTCAGTTCACCCCGGTTTACGCCGACCAGGTCGTCGCGGCCGTCGACGCCGTCGTCGATCCGTTCGCGATTCCGACGAAGGAACTGGCCCTGATGAAACGCGAAGGGCTGTTCGAAACGATCGGGGAAGCCGTCGATGCCGCTTATCTCGAACAGGTGAAAACCGTCCAGATCCGTCCGGAGATGAACAAGGCGGTCAAACTCGTCTTCACGCCGCTCCACGGCACTTCCGCCGAACTCGGGACGCGGCTGCTCCGGGAAACCGGCTATGATTTCGAAACCGTACCCGAACAGATGATCCACGATCCGCTTTTTGCCACCGTCAAATCGCCGAACCCGGAAAATCCGGAAGCGTTCCGGATGGCGATCGCCGCCGGCAAGGCATGCAACGCCGATCTTCTCGTCGCCACCGATCCCGATGCCGACCGGCTCGGCATCGCCGTCCGCAAGGGCGATAACTATGTCCTTCTGACCGGTAACCAGACCGGCGCCATCCTCATCGACTATCTGCTGGCGGGACGGAAGGAACTGGGGACGCTCCCCGCCCGTGGCGTCGTCTTCAACACGATCGTCACATCCGATCTCGGGGCGAAAATCGCCCGTTCCTATGGCTTCGACGTCGTTTCGACCCTGACGGGTTTTAAATTCATCGGCGAACAGGCCCGTTTCCTCGAAGGCACCGATCGGCAGTTTCTCTTCGGCTACGAAGAATCCTATGGCTATGTGATCAAGGATTTCGTCCGCGACAAGGATTCGCTCCAGGCGATGCTGCTGGCGGCCGAAGCGGCGTCCTACTGGCGCCAGCACGGCAGGAAGACCCTGGTTGACCGGCTGGAAGAACTGTTTAGGCAATACGGAACCCATCTGGAAAGTCTTCACAACATCGACCTCTTCGGCGCTGAAGGCGCGAAACGGATCGACCGGATCGTCGATCATTTCCGCAAGGAGCCGCCCGTTGAAATCGCTGAACGGAGCGTCCGCGTGCGGGAGGATTACGAAACGTCCCTCCGCATCGAAGGCCTCGTCCGGACGAAACTGACGCTGCCGCAATCCAATGTCGTCAAGTTCATCCTCGACGACGGTTCCTGGTTTGTCCTGCGGCCGTCGGGAACGGAGCCCAAACTGAAAATCTACGTCGGCGTCGTCGACGATTCCCGCGCGAAAGCCGAAAACCGGCTCGAGCGGCTGGGGGAAGCCATTCTGGACATCGTCAGAACCATCGCCTGATTTCGCGGTTACGCCTCAGGCGTAACCTTTTCATTTCCGTCGCGATTTGTGATATAATACCATATCGGAAGGTGATTGTCATGCCGTATCTGATTGCCGCGGCGGTCCTTGCCGTTTTGGCCGGCATCTACGTTCTCGCCTATATCGCCAATGCCAAAACGAAGGTGCCGGAAGGCTGTGAACTGCCGGCGGATTTTTCCGGTTGCGGCGCCTGTGCCAATCAGGGCTGCATCGCCCGCAAGCCCGGCAAGGGGGGCGACAAGCATGCTTGACAACGACTGGGGCGTCCTGCTCGCGGCGGAATTTGACGAACCCTATTTCAAGGAACTCGTGAAAGCGGTCCGGCAGGCCTATGCGGCCGGCCCCTGCTATCCGCCGCTTGACAAAGTCTTCACGGCGTTTCGTCTGACGCCCTATGCTGATGTCCGCGTCGTCATCCTCGGTCAGGATCCCTATCATAACCCCGGCGAAGCGATGGGACTGTGCTTTTCCGTGCCGGACGGCGTTCCGATTCCGCCGTCGCTTCAGAACATCTACCGCGAACTGGCCGACGATACCGGCCTGCCGGTTCCCGAATCCGGCGATCTTACCGCCTGGGCCGGGCGCGGCGTGCTGCTGCTCAACACGGTGATGACGGTGGCGAAAAACCGGCCGCTGTCGCATCGCGACCTTGGCTGGGAACGCTTCACCGATCACGTTCTGACGCTCTTGAACGCAAAACCGGAACCGATGGTTTTCGTCCTCTGGGGCGCAAACGCCCGGTCGAAGAAGCGGCTTCTGACGAATCCGGGACATCTGATCATCGAAAGCGCGCATCCTTCGCCGCTTTCCGCCCACAACGGCTTTTTCGGCTCCCGGCCGTTTTCCCGCACCAATCAGTTTCTCGAACGGACCGGACGCGGTCCGGTCGATTTCGCCCTGACCCGGTGAGAGGAGAACCATGTACAAAGAAAAACTGATCAAGCCCGCCTTCACCGGCATGCTCGTCGCCATCGGCGTCTTTCTCGCCGAATTTCTCGTCATCGCCCTGCCACCGACCGCAAGTCCCGTCATCAAGTTCTCGATCGGCTATCTGCCGATCATTCTGGCCGGCGTGTTCTTCGGTCCCGCCTACGGCCTGGCCGCCGGCGTCGTTCAGGATGTCCTCGGCTTCTTCCTGTTCGGATTTCCGCTTCACGGCTATACGTTTCAGCCCGGGTACACCCTGAACGCCGCCCTCTACGGCGTGATTCCCGCGCTGCTGATCCGCACCGTGTTCCGCAATGAACGGAAGCTCTTCTACGTCCTCAACTATGTCGCGGCTGCCCTTCTTTTCGGATTGGCGACCTGGTTTTTCTTCGACATCGAGGCGGTGTATAGCCGCAGCCTGACTGTCGACCAGAAGACCCTGCTTTCCGGATTCGCGCTGTTCGCAGCCCTTGGGCTAGCCCTCTTCAATTTCCTGATGCGGAAGAAGACCGGATTCAAGTATCAGCCCCAGAAGATCATGTTTGCCGTCGTCGTGATGTACGTCCTGACCTCGCTGATCCTGACGCCGATCTGGATCTACCTCGTGACCCCCGGTTATTCGATTTGGGTGAACCTGCCCCTACGGCTGTTGAAGATGCCGATCGAGGTCACCTTCTACGTGCTCCTGCTCACGATGCTGGGAAACACTTTCGTCAAACACCTCGCCAAGCCGGAAGAAACGGCCGAATGAAAAACACGCCTTCTCGAAGGGCGTGTTTTTTTGCAAGGAAGCGTTCAGATTTCGATCATCTTGACTTCGCCGGCGCCCAGATGGAGGGCGATGTTGCCTTCGGGCGTGAAGGGTTCGAGTTCATGCGGCAGTTCGTACGTGGCATACACGAGACGGGCGGCACGGGCGGCGTTGCCGGATTGCTCGCGCAGCGTCTGCAGCTGCGCGGTGACATGGACGTCATTATTGTAGTCGGCATTGGCACAGACGATCAGGCATTTCTGGGTTTTCCGGTCGAAATAGGAGACGCCGACCGCCGGCGTGTCGAATTCGCCGAAATAAATTGGGACGAACGCTTCGAGGTCCGTCAACTGGTCGAGCCAGCGGGCGCGGATCGTCTTAACG
>CAZFHR010000189.1:0-3388 GCA_964519115.1 uncultured Candidatus Izemoplasmatales bacterium | reverse complement strand
CGGCGACAAGATGTGTACGCTGATCCACAACGTCCTCAACACCGATTTCATCGCCCTGATCAGGGACGACGACTGCGTCCGCGGCTTGAAGATCATCCACGACGCGCCGGAGATTCTCGTCGAAGCGGGCATTTCCAAGACGACGGCCGCCGGCATCGCCGAACTGTTCGGCGTTTCTTCCGTCTGCAACATCCTCGGGGCGATCAAGATGGCGAAATACCTGAAACTCGGACCGGAAGACAACGTCGTGACGATCGCCACCGATGGGTTTGACCGCTATGACAGCGTGATCGCCGATCTTGACCGGCGTTATCTCGAAACCGCACCGTTTGTCCTCCGGCGCTGGTTTCGCGACATCTTCCTGAAGGCGGACGTCAAAGACATCGCCGACATGCGCGGCCGGGAAGCCAAAGAGCAGCTCTTCGCCCAAAAGGAGAAGGACTGGCTGCCGTTCGGGTACGGAAAAGACTATCTGGACGCGATGAAGAACCAGGCGTTCTGGGATTATGAATTTGCGAAGACGGCGGCCTACGACGAAAAAATCCGCCAGCTCCGGTGAACCATGAAGCGTGATTATGCAGCGATCCGCCGGCAGGCGGAACACTATCGTCCCGAAATCGTGAAGTTTCTCCGCGACATGATCCGGATTCCTTCGGAAAGCTGTCAGGAAAAGGATGTCATCTTCCGCATCAAACAGGAAATGGAAACCGTCGGGTTCGATCATGTCGAAATCGACAAGATGGGCAACATCCTCGGCACGATCGGCCATGGAAAACACCTGATCGCGATGGACGCCCACATCGACACCGTCGGCATCGGCGAATTCGCCAACTGGAAATTCGATCCCTACGAAGGCAAGGAAGACGCCGCCTGCGTCTACGGCCGCGGCGGCTCCGACCAGGAGGGTGGCATGGCTTCGATGGTCTACGCCGCCAAGATCATCAAGGATCTGAAACTGGAAGATGACTACACCCTGCTCGTCACCGGCACGGTCCAGGAAGAGGACTGCGACGGCCTCTGCTGGCAGTACATCGTCGAAGAAGACAAGATCCGTCCGGAATTCGTCGTCATCACCGAACCGACATCCTGCCGGATCTACCGCGGTCATCGCGGCCGGATGGAGATCCGCGTGTCCGTCGCCGGCATTTCCTGCCATGGCAGCGCGCCGGAACGGGGCGACAACGCGATCTTCAAGATGGCGCCCATCCTGCTCGAACTGCAGGAACTGCACAAGCATCTGAAAAACGACCCCTTCCTTGGGAAGGGATCGCTCACGGTATCAGAAATCTTCTACAGTTCGCCATCGCGCTGCGCCGTCGCCGACGGCTGCGCGGTGTCGGTCGACCGCCGGCTTACTGCCGGTGAGACGTATGAAAGCGCGCTGGCGGAAATCCGCGCGCTTCCGTCCGTGATCCAAGCCGGCGCCAAAGTCGAAATGTACGACTACGCAAGACCCAGTTATACCGGGCTGCTCTATCCGACGAAGTGCTTCTTCCCGACCTGGGTGCTGTCCGAAAGCCATCCGGTCCTCCACGCCGCCATCGCCGCCTACGAAAACCTGTTTTCTGCCGAGCCCGTCGTCGACAAGTGGACCTTCTCGACGAACGCGGTGACGATCATGGGCCGCTACAACATCCCCTGCGTCGGGTTCGGACCCGGACGCGAGGAAGAAGCGCACGCCCCCAACGAAAAGACCTACAAAGACGAACTCGTGCAGGCGGCGGCTTTCTACGCCGCGCTGCCACTGCTTTACATGGACGGCCAAAGAAGCCGCAAGGAGGAATGACGAAGCCATGCAACCCCTGTTCAAAGGAAGACATTTCATCACCCTGGAAGAATGGACGAAACCGGAAATCGACAAGCTGCTCGAAGTTTCGTTCCAACTGAAACACGATTTTCTTCATAACGTCCCGACCCCCTATCTGACGGACAAGACGGCGTTCCTCATGTTCTTCGAACAGTCCACGCGGACCCGTAACTCGATGGAATCGGGACTCGCCCAACTTGGCGGCCACGCCACCTTCCTCGACACGTCGATGATGCAGATCTCGCACGGTGAGTCGGCCAAGGACACGGCGATCATCCTCTCAAGCTATGGCCACGGCATCGCCTGCCGCAACTGTTTCTGGGAAATCGGAAACAAGTACCTGCGCGAAATGGCGGCCTGGTCGACAGTTCCGATCATGAGCCTGCAGGACGACCTCTATCATCCGATGCAGGGACTCGCCGACCTGATGACGATTCAGGAAGTTGTTCCATCGACGCAGCACCTCAAGGTCTCGATCATCTGGGCGTACGCCACCTCCCACAAGAAGCCGATCAGCGTGCCGCTGACGCAGATCCTGCTTTTCCCGCGTTATGCGATGGATGTCACGCTCGCCTATCCGAAAGGATACGAACTACCGGACTGGGCGATTGCGAAAGCCAAAAAGAACGCCGTGGAGAACGGCGGATCCTTCCGCATCACCCACGACATGAAGGACGCCTTCCTCGGCGCCGACATCGTCATCCCGAAGAACTGGGGATCCTGGGTCACGAACCAGTCGAAGGCAGTCGTCGACGACCTGCTGGAAGCGAACCGCGGCTGGAAATGCACGGAAGCGATGATGGCGCTTGCCAGCCCCGACGTGAAGTACATGCACGCGCTGCCGGCCGATCGCGGCAACGAAGTCGAGGATTCCGTCATCGACGGGCCGCACTCGATCGTCTACCGCGAAGCCGAAAACCGGCTGCACACCGCCAAAGCCGTCATGGCGATGACGATGGGCGACAAATAAACCTTCTGATAAAAAAAGCTCGATTCCTTTCGGAACCGGGCTTTTTGTTGTCTCAATAATTCGTCTTGTGTTCGAGCGAATGGTAGAAGTCGAAGAGCTTCAGGCATTCCTCGCGGTCCACCTGCAACGTCATCTTTTCGATGTTCGCCTTCGTCATTGCGTAGAATTCCTTGTCGCGGAATCCGATCCGTTCGGTATCATCGACGCCGCAGCCATAATACACCTTGTCGATATTGGCCCAGTTGATCGCCCAGAGGCACATCGGGCAGGGCTCGGCGGTGCTGTACAAGACGCAGCCGGAAAGATCGAACGTGCCAAGTTTCTTGGAAGCCTGGCGGATGGCGACGATTTCACCGTGGGCGGTTGGATCATGGGAGACAACGACGCGGTTGTGGCCCTTGGCGACGACCTTCCCATCCTTGACGATAACGGCGCCGAAGGGCCCGCCGTCGTTGGCGACGATGCCTTTTTCAGCTTCGCGGATCGCCATTCTCATGTATTTGTTCATTCTGATTCCTCCATCATTTTCGTGGGTGCGTTTACATTATATCAAAAACGGCAGAATTTGTCTTTTCGGATCGCGAAAATCGATGCTAATATTTCGGCGAAAT
>CAZFHR010000188.1:0-3403 GCA_964519115.1 uncultured Candidatus Izemoplasmatales bacterium | reverse complement strand
AGAAGCGACGGAAAACGCATCAAAACGATTGATCCGCTCACTAAAATCATGCCTCATATCATGGTGGAGCGCTCCGATGCCCACGTTCTCGCCCCGATGGAAATCGAGTGCGACGGCATCGACGCCTTCATCTTCGAACAACGCCATCTCGGCCAGCGGTTCACCTACATGGACGTCATCATCGCCTCCCTCGTCCGCACCCTCGCCCTACGGCCGAAACTGAACCGTTTCGTCGTCAACCGGCGGTTCTACAAGCGCAACGCCATCCAGATTTCGTTCGTCGTCAAGAAAGCGCTCAAGGATACGGCGGAAGAGACGACGATCAAACTGACGTTCAAGGGGACTGAGAACGTTTTTGAAATCCGCGAAATGATGGAAAAGGAAATCATCGCCAACTCGACGACTTCAGCGGAAAACGATACCGACAAACTCGCGAAGGTGTTGACGATCATCCCCCATTTCCTGATCAAACTCGTCGTCGGCTTCCTCAAGTGGCTCGACCAGGTGGGATGGCTGCCCAAGTCGATCATCGCCATCAGCCCATTTCATACTTCACTCTTCCTCACGAACATGAAATCGATCAAGATGGGGTATGTCTATCACCATATCTACAATTTCGGCACTACATCGATCTTTCTGTCGATGGGCAAGGAAAGATACATCCCCGTCGTTCTCGACGCCGACGAGGGAACGATCGGCGTCAAGAAGATGCTCACGATCGGCGGCGCCGTCGACGAACGGATCACGGATGGCCTCTATAACAGCAATTCGATCCGCGAGTTCGTCAAATACCTGTTGAATCCGTCGCTGCTCGAAAAGAACATCGAAGCCAAACTCGAAGATCAGAAATGACAACAAAAAAGAAGCACTCTTCGTGGAGTGCTTCTTTTTTTTAGCGCAGAAGTTCAACGATGTCGGCTTCGAACGAAAGCGGCTTGTCTCCCGGTTCGAACCGATGGACGACGTTGCCCTGGCGGTCGATGAGAAACTTGGTGAAGTTCCAGCGGATTTTCTTGTCGGCCTTCAGAAAGGTGTACAGCGGATGTTCGGCCTCGCCGTTCACCCGGATCTTGGCAAAGGGAAGGAACGTCGTGTGGAAGCGCAGCTGGCAGATGTCGATGTAGTCGTCCATTTCTTCCGGAGCCTGGCCGGCGAACTGGTTGCAGGGAAAATCGAGGATTTCTAGTCCCGCCGCCTGGTGGCGGGCGTAAAGTTCCTGCAGTTCGGCATACTGGGGGGTATACCCGCAGTGGGTCGCCGTATTGACGATGAGCAGGACTTTTCCCCGATAGGTAGTGAGCGAAACGGGCTGACCTTTGGCATCTTCGACCGTGAAATCATAAATCGACATGCAAATCACCTCCGAGGTGGTATGACTCCATTATACCGCATCGGCGACGTCCCGCCTAGAAATCTGCCCGCCGACTTGTGTAATTGCTGTAAAACGGCGATAAAAACAAGCAATTATGATATCATATGGATAGAAAACGGAAAGAAGTGGTGCATATGCCCAAACTCGTATACGTCCTTGACGATGACGAATACATCCGCAACATCATCGAAAAATTTCTGGTCTATGAAGGCTTCCGCGTGGAAAAATTCAAAACCGGACAAGGACTTTTGGATGCCCTCCAGATCATCCTGCCCGATTGTTTCGTTCTTGATGTGATGCTGCCGGACATGAGTGGATTCGCCGTCTGCACGAAAATCCGGGCGGAGCATAACATTCCGATCCTGTTCGTCTCGGCCAAAGGCGAGGAGATGGACCGCATCCTCGGCCTGGAAATCGGCGGCGACGACTACATCACCAAACCGTTTTCGGGACGGGAACTCGCCGTCCGCGTCAAGTCGCTGATCCGGCGCAGCACCCAGACCGAACCGGCCGAAGAACTGGGCGAATTCGTCATCGGGAATCTTGACTACAAACTGAAGGAGCGCGAGATCACCTGCGAAGGCGTCCCGCTCAAACTGACATCGAAGGAATATGATCTGTTCCTGATGCTGTCAAAAGACAGCCCGAAAGCATTTTCCCGCGAAGAACTGCTGCGGAAAATCTGGAAATGGGAAGTCATCGACGGCACCCGCAGCGTCGACGATCTCGTAAAACGGATCCGCAAGAAACTCGCCGAAGCGAAATCAAGCGTCGAGATCAAGACAGTGTTCGGCTTCGGCTATAAGGTCGTGCATGAAGCTGGAGCGACTATCAATGAAAATCCGGAGTAAACTGATCCTGTACTTTGGCATCCTCCTCGTCCTTTGCTTTTCGATCGCCGGCATCCTGACCGCGGTCTTTCTCCAAAGCGCCTCCAATCGGCTGCTATATGCCAACGTCAGCGTCATGAACGAGAACATCGCCTCGTCCTATTCATCCGACACCACCGATGAAATTATCGCCGAAATGGCCGATATCAAATCGGCGACCGGCGTCGAAACAATTCTTTTTCTAGACGGAATTCAGGTCGGTTCGACCTTTGCGGAAGAAATTCCCGACCTGACCCGGGCGATCGTCGCTTCGGAGAAATATGCCGTCTGGCAGCTCCGCTCCGAGTCGATGTATTTTTATTATACGATATCAGATCTGGCCGCGACCGGATACAGCGTCTACGTATTCCGCAGCGAAGAACTCGCCGATATCGACCGGACCGGGCTGTTCTTCGCCGGCTTCGTTGGCATTCTGTTCCTCGTCATTTCGGTCTCCGTCGTATCGGTTTTCGCTTCGCGAGTGTTTGCGCTGCCGATCCGGGAACTGGCCGGTTATGCCAACCGGATCGATCCTCAAGGAAAACCGGAAAAGCGGCCGATCTTCGACATCGAAGAGTTCAACGAACTCGGCAGGGCGCTCCAGAAGGCCGCCGGGCGTCTGAAGGAATACCGGGACAGCGAACGCGAATTTCTGCATAATTTCTCCCACGAAATGAAAACGCCGCTTACTAACATCTACGGGTATGCCGAAGGCATCTATTGCGGCGTCCTGAATCCGGAAGAAAGCCAGAACGCCTGCAAGGTCATCATGAACGAAAGCGAAAAACTGAAGGACAACATCAACCAGATCCTGTTCCTTGGCCGGCTTGACGCCGTCGAAAACACGTATAAAATGCAGAAAGTCAATCTCGCCGATATCCTCGCCGACGCCATGACGTCAGTCCAGATTGTCGCCAAGGATGCGGGCATCGAACTGATGTTCGTTCCCGCTGAGGCCGAGTGTTACCTGATCGGCGATGCTGAAAAACTGGAAGCCGCGTTCGTAAACATCCTTTCCAACGGCATCCGTTACGCCAAGACGACGATCCGGATCGAGACAGCGGTGACCTATGATCGCTTTTTCATCACCATCGACGATGACGGCCCCGGAATTCCGGAATCAGACCGGGAACGCGTTTTCGAACGTTATTTCATCGGGTTC
>CAZFHR010000187.1:0-3404 GCA_964519115.1 uncultured Candidatus Izemoplasmatales bacterium | reverse complement strand
GAGCGCCAAATGGATCAAGCTATACAAAAAGGAAACCAAGAAGACATCGATGAAACAACTCAATTTCAATCTGGAGGACTGACCATGGACCAACTCGACCGCCTGATTCTATCCGCCATCCGCGAAGACATGCCCGAAGGCGACATCACGACCGACGCGCTCTTCACCGATGAGACGTCAACAGCCCGTTTCATCGCCAAGGAAGCGGGCGTCATCTCCGGCCTCGACGTCGCCGCCCGCGTGTTCGCCATCGTCGACCCTGCGGTCGAATTCACGCCGTCCGTGAGCGCCGGCGCCACCGTCGGCAAAGGCGACGTCATCGCCGTCGTCACCGGTCAGACGGCTTCCCTGCTCAAAGCCGAACGCATCGCCCTCAACTTCCTGCAGCGGTTGTCAGGCATCGCCACCAAGACGGCCGCGTTCGTCGCCACCGTCGCCGGCACCAAGACGGTGATCCTCGATACGCGGAAGACGACGCCGACGCTGCGCTTCCTCGAAAAGAAAGCCGTCGCCGACGGCGGCGGCATGAACCATCGCCTGAGCCTTTCCGACATGGCGATGATCAAGGACAATCATATCCGGGCCGCCGGGTCGATCACGGCCGCCGTCGCCACGGTCCGGCGTCAGATCCCCGCCGGCATCCGCATCGAAGTTGAAGTCGAGTCCACCACGCAATTCCTCGAGGCCGTCGCGACCGCCGCCGATGTCATCATGCTCGACAACATGGATCTTTCGACGATGACCGAATGCGTACGTCTGAACGCCGGCCGGAAGCGGCTCGAAGCGAGCGGGAACATGACCATCGAACGCGTCCGCGACGTCGCCCGCTGCGGCGTGGATTACATCTCCGTCGGCGCTTTGACCCACTCGTTCGCCGCGCTAGACATCTCGCTCAAATTTCAATAAAAAAAGCCCATTTCCACTATGCAAGAACGGTCCGATTATGTATAATGAAGTGTCTGGAAAATGGTGATGCGGATTGCTGAAAGCAAAATACGGTTGGCAGCCTCGGGTCGCCGGGATCATCCCCGACGACCGCATTTATGAACACATCCTGAAGAATCGGGGCATCACCGATGCCGAACGATTTTTTGGTATGGGGAAGGAAGCGCTTCATGATCCCTTCCGCCTCGCCGGCATGGCCAAAGCCGTCGAACGCGTCCGCCGGGCGATCGCCGCGAAGGAACCGATCATCATCTACGGCGACTATGACTGCGACGGCATCACCGCCATCAGCGTCCTCTATCGGGCCCTGAAACGGCTCGCCGCGGTCGTCGATTTCGATCTGCCCGACCGTTTCAGCGAAGGCTATGGTCTCAACCTCAATGCCGTCGAAGCGATCATCGCCGCCGGCTATGGCCTTGTCATCACCGTCGACAACGGCATCACCTGCAATGCCGAAATCGCCCGTCTCAACGCCGCAGGCATCGATACGATCGTCACGGATCATCACGAACCGAAAGGCGCCATTCCCGATGCGTACGCCATCGTCCACGCGAAACTGTCGGCTGATTATCCCTGGAAGGAACTCGCCGGCGTCGCCGTCAGCTACAAGCTCGCCGCCGCGGTATCCGGTTCCGACCTCGACGATCTCCTTGATCTCGTGATGATCGGCACGATCGCCGACCTGATGCCCCTGGACGATGAAAACCAGGCGCTCGTCAACCTCGGGTTGAAGCAGATGCGGCAGACCGTCAATCCCGGGCTCCGGAAACTGATGCAATATTCCCACCTTGACCAACTGAACGAAACCGCGATCGCCTTTAAGATCGCGCCAAAGATCAACAGTTCCGGCCGTCTCGGCAAAGCCGCGGACGCCGTCCGGCTGCTTGTCACCGATTCTGAGGAAGAAGTCACGCGCCTGATCGGCGAAGTCGAAGCCAGCCATACCCTGCGCAAGGATCTGACCGAAGACACTTATCTCACCTGCGAACGGCTCGTCGATCCGACGAAGAACATCCAGGTCCTCGCCGCCCGCGGCCTCCATGAAGGCATCATCGGCATCTGCGCTCAGAAAATCGCCGAGAAGTTTCAGAAGACGACGGTCGTCATCAATCTCGAGGACGGCGTCGGCAAAGGCTCGATGCGCGCCTTTGGCGAAGATAACGTTTTGCAGATTCTTGACAGCATCAGCGATCTGCTGACGAAATACGGCGGTCATTCGCAGGCCGCCGGCCTCACCGTTTTTGAAGCCAACCTCCCGGAACTCAAACGTCGGCTCGGCGAAATCGGTGGTACCGGGATCAAACCGACGCTCGACTATGACATGGAAGTCCGGCTCGGATCGATCTCCCTGCCGACGGTCAAGCGCCTGGAGAAATATTCGTTTTTCACGGCGACGTTCCTGTTTTCCGACCTGGTCGTCAAGAGCAAGATGAAGATGGGCGGCAAGCACGCCAAATTTCAGGTTTCCGACGGCGTGAAGGCCGTCGAGGCGGTCGTCTTCAACAACCTCGATCTGTACTACAACATCGAACCCGGCGACGTCGTTTCGATCGTCGGCGGCCTTGGCGTCAACAGCTGGCGCAACAAGGAATCAATCCAGATCACGATCAGAGACCTCGAGTGCCGGCAGTTCCAATGCCTTGACTATCGCGATCGGACGGCTTTCCTTGAGGCGACGCCTTATTTAACGGATGGCACGGAAACGATCATCGTCGACGATCGCTTCGTCTGGGTCAACCGGCCGTTTGCCCGGGCCCAGGCGATCCGACAGGCCGGCACGGTCGTCTTCGCGCCCCTGGATCATACCCCGGAATTTTTGAAAGCGGTGTCCAAGGAAGGGCTCGGTTACTGGTATCGGATTCTCCAGAAACACGACGCAATCGACGTCGACCGGTTCGCGGTCATCGCCGGCACGCCGGAATGGATCGCCGATGCGGTCCTCGCCGTGTTCGCCGAACTCGAATTCATCCGCATCGACAATCGGACGATCACGGTCCGCAAGGATGCGGAAAAACGGAATCTGACCGATTCTTTCACGTATAACGAACTGCTCGCTGTGAAGGACGAACTGTCGCTTCTCAACCGCATGGCCTATGACCAACTGAAAAGAAGCTGCACTTTAGTGCAGGAGGAAAAATAGAATGAAACTAGAAGATTATATCAAGAACGTACCGGATTTCCCGATTCCGGGTATCCAATTCAAGGACATCACGACCCTGATCGGCAACGGCGAAGCCTACAAGTACGCCGTCGACGAACTCGCGGCTTTTGCGCGCGAGCAGAAAGCCGACCTCATCGTCGGACCGGATGCCCGCGGCTTCATCATCGGTTCGCCGGTCGCCTATGCCGTCGGCGTCGGGTTCGTGCCGGTCCGCAAACCCGGCAAGCTGCCGCGGAAGACGATTTCGTACGATTACGACCTCGAATACGGGAAAAACACCCTTTGCATGCATGAAGAT
>CAZFHR010000186.1:0-3419 GCA_964519115.1 uncultured Candidatus Izemoplasmatales bacterium | reverse complement strand
GCGCCCAACATCATCCTTTTCATCATTCTGCAGAACAGCGTCATGAACACGATGGCGTATTCGGGGATCAAGTGACATGCTGAAGAAGAAGCTCGCGCTGCTTTTCGTCCTGTCCCTCGCTTTCCTCGCATTCACCGCCGCGCGGTCGCCGGAAGTCGCCGCGCTCTCCGCCTATCAGACCTACACGCTCGACCGCAATGGCGATCTCGTGCCCACGAATGAAGCGTATGAAGCCGTCGCGATGGTCCGTCATCTTAGCGATGACACGACCTTCAACGGTGCCAAGGATCTGTTCATCGACGACGAAGATTATATCTACGTCGCCGATACCGGCAACCAGCGGATCGTCGTCCTCGATCCCGAACTTGAACTCCTCTACAGCTTCGGCACCGATGTGCTCGTCAAACCGCTCGGCATCTTCGTCGAAGGCGACCTGATCTACGTCGCCGACTATGGCCTGGGTCTGCAGGCGACCGATCTGGGCGCCATCTACGTCTTCCAAATCGACAAGACGAAGGATACGGCAGAAGAAGCCATCACGCTCGTTTCGACCTTCTCAACGCCTTCTTCGGCGCTCCTCGAAGTCGACGGATTCATTTTCCGGCCGATGAAGATCGCCGTCGACGCCGACCACACGATGTATATCGTCAACCAGGGCACGACCTCCGGCGTTCTGATGGTCAATGCGGCCAACCGCTTCATCAACTACTTCGCCGCCAACTCCGTCGTCATTTCGCTCTGGGATCGGATCCAGAGGATCATCTATCAGGGCAACGAGAACGTGACCCTGACGAAGAACATTCCGACCCCCGTCGCCAACGTGACCCTCGACGGCGCCGGCTATTTCTACACCGTGACGCAGACCGCGATCGCCAATTCGGCGAACGGCGACAACCTGAAGAAGGTGAATATCGGCGGCACGAACTATTTTCCTGATGACATGTACATCTACCGCGACGTTGTCGATGCCTGCACCGGTTCGGTCGGGAACGTCTATGCCGTCACGTCGGCCGGCTTTATCCTCGAATACGACAACCAGGGAAATCTCCTCTTCCAGTGGGGTGGCACCGGGACGGCCAACGACAAGCTCGGTCTCTTCATGTCGGCTTCGGCGATCGCCGTCGATTCGACCGGCAACGTCTTCGTCCTTGACGATCACGCCAACCGGAATTCGATCCAGATTTTCCGTGAAACCGAATTCGCCTATCAGATCCACCGCGCCCTCGACCTTTACAACCAGGCGCGCTACGTCGAATCCATCGAAGTCTGGCAGGAAGTCCTGCGCTATAATTCGATGCTCGACATGGCCTACCGCGGCATCGGCCTGGGCTACATGATGGACGAACAGTACGAGCTGGCGCTCGCCAACTTCAAGATCGCCTACGACAAGACTGATTATTCGGAAGCCTACTGGGAAATCCGCAACGTCTGGATGACCGATCACTTCTCCGCGTTGCTGCTCTGGGGCGGAGTCGCCGTGTTTGCCGTGGTCGGGCTGGCTTTCGCCGACCGGAAGTGGCGGATCTTCGAACCCGTGCGGACCGGTGTCCGGACGATGGGTAAAGTCCGGCTCTTCCGCGAATGCGCCTATATGTTCCGCTTTCTGAAGCATCCGGCGGACGCCTGCTATGAAATCAAGGCGAAGAACAAGGTCTCCGTCGGTTCGGCGTTTGCGATCCTCGGTGCCCTCTTCGGTCTGTACATCCTGTCGATGGTTGGCACCGGTTTTATCTTCAACACCTTCGTGATCGAGGAGACGATCCTCGTGAACGAAGCGCTCACGATCGTCATTCCGATCGTCATCTTTGTCTTCGCAAACTATCTGATGAGTTCGCTGATGGAAGGCGAAGGGACGCTGAAGGCGACGTTCATCAACACCATCGGCGCGCTGATGCCGATCTTCATCCTCTTTCCTTTCGTCATCCTCATTTCCAATTTCATCACCCTGAACGAATCGTTCCTCTATACGTTTGGCATCGGGCTCATGGTCGCCTGGGCGGTGGTCCTGGTGTTCTTCAACATCAAGGAAACTCATAATTATTCCGTCGGCCAGACGTTCATGAACCTCTTCATGACGGTTTTGATGATGGTCGTGATCATCGTCGTTTTGATCATGGTCTACCTGATGGTCCTGCAAGTCACCAATTTCGTCTCCGACATCGTGAAGGAAGTGATCCTGCGTGAATAAGAAAAAGCTCGTTCTTTCATGCGCATTCTTCCTGCTGGTGTTCGCCTTCGTTATTCCCTTCGTCAATGCCGCCCGCAACGGCGTCACCGGCCTGACGATCCAGACCACCTACAACATCGCCACCGATTCCAATTTCTTCGGCAACGTCGAAAATCAGGAATTGGCCCCGGTCCCCGCCGACGTCACCGCGGAGCTGACCCTGCGCGGGTACGTATTCTGCGCCGAAACGTCGTCGCTCCAACTGTACGTCAAGGAATCGACCGGCCGCAACGAGGTCTTTGACCTCGCCGTCTATGACCTGACATCGGGATACCTTTGGTATTCCGTCTATCCTGGATACGCCCAGCTCGGTTACTCGGGAACGTCCAAATACTTCCTGGAATCGGGCGTCATCATCGAATATTACAATCTGGAAAACATCCTTCAGGAAGACTCGAAGTCCTATCTCTCGGGATCCCGGTACAATGTCGGCATCACCTATGATTACGATGCCGTCGACAACGGCGTGCTCGCACACCTCGATTATGCCGATCTGGGCATCCGGTTCGACGTGATCGTGGAACTCCAGGAAGGCAAACTGGTCGTCACGCTGCCGATCGATTCGCTCGTGGAGACCGACATCGAGGAAACGATGCTCAATCCCGACATGACGACCACGATCAAAACGGTATCCTACCGCCTCAAGGCCGTCTATCTGTTCCCGTATTTCGGCGCGAACAATTACGAAATCAACGGTTATTCGATGATTCCCGACGGTTCTGGCGCCCTCATCCGCTACACCAACGAACGTTCGGCTACCGCCTACATCAAGCGCATCTACGGCGCCGATGAAGGTCTGGGGCAGTCCGAAACGAGCGCCTCGACATGGTATCTGCGGGAAGAATCGACCGCCACGGTTCCCGTCTTCGGCGTCAATCACGGCTACCGCCAGGCGGCGTTCCTCGCCATCGTCACCGAGGGCGCGGGCACGACGGAAATCCATTCCTATCCCTATGGATACATGTCCTACACGATCAACACTACATTCTTCAAGTTCATCGTCCGTGAACGCTATACGATCCAGACATCCTCGAACGCGGCCGACAGTTTCCAACTGATCAACACCGATCCCTATCCGACCGATTATCAGGTCGAATACCGGTTCCTTTCCAACGAGGACGCGTCGTACGCAGGCATGGCGGCGGCTTATCGCGACTACCTCGGCGTCAGCGCCGATGGCGCCGCGGCCAAA
>CAZFHR010000185.1:0-3433 GCA_964519115.1 uncultured Candidatus Izemoplasmatales bacterium | reverse complement strand
CAAGGAAACCACGGTCTTCCGCATTCCCGTCGAACTCGTCGTCCGGGAATCGACCCGCAAGGGATGAATGACGGAACCGGACGGTAAACAAAAAAAGCCGCTTCCGGCCGGTAAGAATTTCAGTACACGTCTTTTTGGCATTCGAATCAGAAATAAGGGTCGCCAGCAAATCCGCAGAAATGCCGGAAACGCGGGCGACCCTTTGAATATTCTTCCGTCAAGACCGGATGGCCCAGCGGAGCTTCGCCGAACCGGCCCGGAGGTTGGCACTCTGTTCTTCCAGGGAAGGACGGATCACGGCAGGCGCGATTTCCTGATACACACCGTCTTTGAAATACTGCTGAAAGGACTTCTTGACGAGGCGGTCTTCCCCGGAATGGAAAGAGAGGATGCCGACGCGTCCGCCGGGTGCGAGGATGGCGGGGAGTTTTTCCAGGAAGGCGTACAGCGCCTCGTACTCGTGATTGACGTCGACCCGCAGCGCCTGGAAGGATCGCTGACAGGATTTCCTGATTTCCGCTTCCCGCTCGTTTTTCGGCAGGCTGGCAAGAGCGTCGCGGATGACGTTTCGAAGTTCTGAAGTCGTCGCGATGTCTTTGCCCTGCCGGTACTGGAAAATGATGGCGGCGGCGATTGCGGCGGCGTGGGGCTCGTCGGCGTTGGCGACCAACATGCCTTCGATTTCTTCCTCGGACATCCCGCGTAGTCGATACGCGGCCGGAAGCCCTTTCTGCGGATTCATCCGCAGGTCCAGCGGCCCGTCCGTCTTGTAGGAAAAGCCCCGTATTGGATTGTCGATCTGCATCGAGGAAACGCCAAGATCCGCCAGTACGAACTGGAAGGGACCCGTTTCAGTTGCGAGCTGATCGACGTCGGCGAAGTTCATCGCCCGGACAGAAAGGATCTCGGGACCATAACCGAGCTTGCGCAGCCGTTCTTCCGTGCGCGGCAGTTCGATCGGATCGGCATCGATGGCGAAAAGATGGCCTTCGGGGGCCAGCCGCTCAAGCATCGCCTGGGCATGGCCGCCATAGCCGAGGGTGGCGTCCAGTCCGGTCTGTCCGCTTTCGATCTGCAGGATTTCCAGGATTTCCTGGACGCAGATCGGCCGGTGCGTTCCGGCGGGCGTATTGCCCTTCTTCTGAACTCTTTCGATCGTTTCCGCATAGTTATCGGGATCCAGTTCCTTGTATTTTTCCGCAAACGCCGTCGGATGGGTACCCTTGTAGCGGATGCGCCGCTGATGTTTCTGTCCGGAATCGTCCATGGTCGTGATACCGCCTTTTCTTTGATTTGCGTCTTTCCTTGAATCTACATTCTATGATACCAAATCCGGGCGATGAATGCAAACTTCCGATCAGGTCATTCGGGCGTTGAATCGATACGGATTTGGCGATAGGCCTTTGCATCCGGCGGAAACGGTGGTAATATAAATATAATGATATCCTTCCGAAACTGCCAAGGTACGACGAGACGTTTGGCTTGGCCGGTTGATCCCGTCCGCATCATTTGGCATTTGGCAAGACTCATTCCGAGAGGTCCCTATGAATAAGAAGAAAATCCTGTTATGGCTCGGCATCATCCTATTGATGATCACCAGTACTTCGATCGGATACATGCTGATCCTGGACGTCAGTTATATCGATGCCCTCTATATGACCATCATCACCATCTCGACGGTCGGCTATAAAGAAGTGGCGGACATGAACACCCTCGGGAAGATCTATTCCATCGTCGTCATTCTCGTCAGCATCAGTCTCGTCGGCTACATTTTATCGTCCGTATTCAATTTTCTCAGCGAAGGCAACATCAATGAATCCTGGAGGAAGAAAAAGATGATCAAGGAAATCGAGAAGATGAAACAGCACATCATCATCTGCGGCGCCGGCGAGTCGGGCATCCACGTCGTCAAGGAACTCACCAAGAAGAACGCCCAGTTCGTCGTCATCGAAAAGGATCCGGAAGTCGTCGAAATCCTCAAGGAACTGAACGTAAAGTATATCATGGAAGACGCCACCTTCGAAGATGCACTGCTGAAAGCGGGACTTCTGTCAGCCAAAGGGCTGATCACGACGCTTTCCAAGGATGCGGACAACGTCTTCGTCGTCCTGACCGCCCGGGTCCTGAATCCGGAACTGCACATCATCGCCCGCTGCCATGAAGAGCAGTCGCGCAAGAAACTGATCCGCGCCGGCGCCGACTATATCGTCAGCCCCGATGAAATCGGCGGCAAGAAGATGGCCAATCTGATGCTCAATCCCAACATCCAGTTCTTCGTCGACAACATCATCGACACCAAGAACGTCTCGATCGACATGGAAGAAGTGGAAATCCGCGATGCTTCCGAACTCATCGGCAATCGGCTCCGCAACACCAAGATTTCGGAAAAGGCCGGACTCATCGTGCTGGCGATCCGCCGGAACAACGACGAGTTCATCTTCAATCCGAAAGCCGATGAAGAACTGCAGATCCATGATCATCTGATCGTCGTCGGTTCCAAGGAGCAGATCCAGAAGCTGACGCTGATGGCCGGCAAGGACGTTCAGTGAGCCCTGAATCAACGGCGGGAACACCCCCGCAGAACCACATGAAACGACGTCCTTCCGAGGACGTCTTTTTTCTGTTTTCCGCAAAAGACTGCGGCGAACCGATATGGGAGATCGGCCTGGTTATCGGCCGCGAAACCGTCCAGAGGTACCACCCACCGGTCAGATCGACAAAACAATCTCCCGATCGTCGTCAGGCAGACTGACTGCGATCGGGAGATTTCAGACATTCTTCACTTGCTTCGTCAGTTCGGCGATCTTGTTCTTCAGATCGATCTGATTCAGCAGCATCGTGTCAATCTTCTGATGCAGATCCTCGAGGATCAGTTCCGTCTTCAGATCGACCTTGTAGTCGTTTTCGGAACGGAGCCGGTCCTTCGCATCCTGACGGTTCTGACTCATCATGATGATCGGCGCCTGGAGGGCGGCGATGCAGGAGAGGATCAGATTCAGGAGTATGAAGGGGAAGGGATCGATCGATGTCGTCATCCTGATCGAGTTGGCGATGATCCAGAGGACCAGGATCACGAGGAACGTGATGATGAACCGCCAGCTGCCGGCGACGGTGGCGACGCGGTCGGAGACCCGCTCGCCGACGGATAAATGTTCCTGATTGATCTGATTGATGTTTTCCGATACTTTCGCATCGAGCAGAAGATGCATCGCCTCTTCCTGACTCTGAATCGTCTGGAGGTCGCTCTTCTTCACGAGTTTTTTCAGCAGATCGACGTTCTTGACCTTTTTATCCATAGGAAACTCCTTTTCTACCATTAGATGGCTGTATTATACTCCAAATCGTCGCGAGGGTAAACCGGGGCACGATTTTTCGATATCAGATGATCTGAACGGGTCGTCCGGGCGCTTTATCCATGGCGGATTGCATTTAC
>CAZFHR010000184.1:0-3450 GCA_964519115.1 uncultured Candidatus Izemoplasmatales bacterium | reverse complement strand
CGCGGATCCATGTAGCGCAGGAAATACCAGCTTGATCCCGCCCACTGCGGCATCGTGTCGGTTTCCCGCCGGGCCGGCTTGCCGCATTTCGGGCAGGTGCAGTTGACGAAGGAAGGAATGTTCGCCAGCGGACTTTCGCCGGTGTCGGTCGGTTCGAACCGATCGACGATCGGCAGACGAACGGGCAGATCTTCGTAGGGAACGGGAACGACGCCGCAATCGTCGCAGTAGACGATCGGGATCGGTTCGCCCCAGTAACGCTGGCGGTTAAACGCCCAGTCCTTCATCTTGTACTGGGTTGCGGCCTTGCCGATGCCGGCCTGTTCCAGATAACGGATGATCTTCTGCTGGGCGGCTTTGACATCCAGGCCGTCGAGGATGCCGCTGTTGACGAGGATGCCGGTTTCGACGTCCGTGAAGGCACGTTCGGCGAGATTGCCGCCAGCGATGACTTCAACGATCGGCAGTCCGTATTGATTGGCAAATTCGTAGTCACGGTCGTCATGACCGGGAACGGCCATGATCGCACCGGTGCCATAGGTGATCATCACGTAATCGGCGATGTAGATCGGAATCGGCTTTCGCGTGAGTGGGTTGATGGCGTTCACGCCTTCCAGGCGGACGCCGGTCTTCTCCTTGTTCATCTCGATCCGTTCGAATTCCGTCTTCCGTCTCGCGTTTTCCTGATAGGAGCGGACTTCCTCGCGGTTGCGGATCGCCGACGCGGCTTTCAGGACGGCGGGATGTTCGGGAGCGACGACCATGAAGGTCGCGCCGTAGATCGTGTCCGGTCGCGTCGTGAAGACCTTGATCGGATCCTCGAAACCGACAATCGGGAAATCGATGAAAGCGCCATGCGAAGCGCCGATCCATTTGTCTTCTTCCGTCTTGATCCGCTGCGGGGCTTCAAACGCGTCGAGTCCGGCGAGAAGCTTGTCGGCATAGTCCGTGATCTTCAGGAACCAGACATCCTTTTCCATCTGGACGACGTCATGGCCGCAGCGGTCGCACTTTCCGCCCTGGGATTCCTCGTTGGAGAGGACGACTTTGTCAAATGGACAGAAATTGACGTAGGTCTTGCTTTTATAGACAAGACCGTGTTCATACATCTTGAGGAAAATCCACTGCGTCCAGCGGTAATATTCCGGTTGCGTCGTATCGACGACGCGACTGAAATCGAACGAAAAACCGGTCGCCTTCAGCTGCGCGGTGAACGTCTTGATGTTCCGATCGGTGATGATGCGCGGATGGATCTTGTTCTGGAGCGCATAGTTTTCCGTTGGCAATCCGAACGCGTCGAAGCCGATCGGGAAAAGGACGTTGTATCCTTCCATCCGGCGTTTGCGGGAAATGACCTCAAGCGAAGAAAAGGCGCGGATATGGCCGACGTGCATTCCCGCTCCCGAAGGATAGGGGAACTCGACGAGCGCGTAGTACTTCGGCTTGCCGGCGAAATCGACGGCGTTGAAAACGCCGCTTTCATACCAGCGATCCTGCCATTTTTTCTCGATTTCCTGATGCATGAACGTGGGAACGAACTGACTCATGGTATTGCCTCCTCATGAAAAGAAAAGACCGTCCTTGAAGAAGGACGATCAGAATGACCGTGGTACCACCTTGGTTCCGGACGAGCCGGCGCTTGGCATCCTTAACGCGGATGATGCGGATCGTCCTCACGCGTTGCGGACGACCGGCTCCCCGGACGAGTTTCGGATCGTTCCCCACCGATTCGCACCAGCCATCGGTTCGCTTTGCGGGAATGGGATCCTACTGATTCCGGTTCTTTACCGTTAGAAACATTATAACACGCAGTCAAAACGAATACAAGATAATCCGTCAGCGGTCGTCGTCGCTGCCGCTATCATCGGGTTCTGACGTCGGCGGCGCTTCCGGAGCCGGGGGTTCCTGATTCCCGGGATTCATGTAGGCGTAGGCCTGATCGAACAGCTCGCGGATGACGAGGAAAGCCGAACGGAACGATACGACCATCAGCGCCATGAGGATGATGTCGTTGAAGTGCAGCAGGTTGTGGAACGTCAGGACGATCGCAAACGGCGTCGTCGCGAAGGCGAGGATCTTATAGGCCATGCCATAGCGGATGTAATTACGGAGCCGCATGATCGATATGGATGCCATCGCCGCAAAAAAGGCGAGCAGGATGATGTTGAAAAGAACACTGACGAGGACGGCGACGATCGCGTACCATCGCAGGAGGGTCTGCATCATGACGTCGAGCGTGAGACCGGCTGCGAGTTCTTCGGCCAGGTCCATGGTCATCAGTTGTTTTCCCTGATCGAAGAAACCGATGAAATGTTCCTGGAAGACGATCGCCGAGCCAGTGCTGATGTCGAGGCTGGAGACCTCGTCGTCGGCGTTCAGAAAGTAAGCCTGGATACCGTAGAAGTCGAAGGGTTCGTCGTAGGCGATGTCAGGATCGGTACAGACGAGCGATCCGGATTCGTAGGCGCATCCCGTGGCGGCTGCTTCGAAAGGGACCGTGGGCTGATATCCGACGAGGAACACGATGGTGCCAATTGAGATGAATAGCGCCAGGATGGTGAAAAAAGCCAGAACGTACCAGCCGCTTTTATTCCGATATTTGAGCAGATTCCGCGGATTGACGATTCCGTCGACGATCAGTTTGTACATGACGACACCCCTTCTTCGTCCTATTATATCACGACTTGGGACGAATGAACCCGATACGTTCTTTTAATGATCGGTCCGGTTTCCTGCGAAAACGGAACTGGTTGGAATCCACCGGTCGCCCGGCGGCTATGGATAAATGAAAGGACCCGGTCAGATCCGGATCCGTCTTCATTATTGATGGGCGTAATGCGACATCACTTGCATCTTCAATAAGCGGGCGAAGATGTTGAACGGGAAGAGCGTGATCTTCTTGTTATATTGCAATACCTTGGCGGCGAGGACGCGGCGGATTTCCTGCAGATTGTCGTACGTTTCCACCACGTACCGGTTATCCGAATCGGTGACGTCGATCTGGGCATACATGGAATCGACGAGTTCGAGGATGATTTTCTTATCTTCAAAACCCAGATCCTTGACGACCGCGTCGCGATACTGGTCGAACCCGGGATCCTTGACGATTTTGGAAACCAGATTGGCGGCTTTCCGAAGTTCGATGTCAAATTTGGATTGTTGCCGGAAGACTTCCTTGAATGTGGCCTTCAGGCTACGGTAGATGAACACGGATCCGACGATGATGCCAGCGATGATGACGAGGGCAAGCAGCGACAGTTCGATGACCAACAGGGGAATGTCGGTTCTAAGAGTCAACATGGCATCAGCTCCTTACTTCACGTAACGCCGGAGCAAGTCGACTTTGTCGAGCCGTTCCCAGGGAAGATCGAGATCGAGGCGGCCGAAATGACCATAGGCTGCCGTCTGCAGGTAGATCGGCCGTTTCAGGCCAAGGGCTTCGATGATCGC
>CAZFHR010000183.1:0-3455 GCA_964519115.1 uncultured Candidatus Izemoplasmatales bacterium | reverse complement strand
GATTTCCAGCAGATGCTGGGCATAGGTGAGCCGGATCAGGTCGGCCTTGATGTTCTTGTAGTCAGAGACGACCTCGGCGTCGGTCAGAATCAGAAGATTCTTCCCGGTCGCCTGGATCTTGATGACGTTCAGGTTCTCCGAAGCCGAAAGCCAGGGACTCTTGAATTTCTTCGCGCCGTGAACGAGGAGCGATATCATGCCGGTGGCAGTATAGACGTGCAGGATCTTGCTTGACTCCTTGAATGCGATCTGCTTGACGATCAGCCCTTCGAAGGTTTCCATCGGCGAATCACTCTTTTTCCGGTTTGTAGCCGAAGTTTCTCAGATAGTATTCGCGGTTGCGCCAGTCGGCTTCGACCTTGACGAAGAGTTCGAGAAAGACTTTCCGGTCGAGCAGGGCTTCGATGTCGATCCGGGCGGCGGTGCCGATCTTCTTCAGCATCGCGCCGCGGGCGCCGATCACGATCGCCTTCTGGCCGGCGCGTTCGACGATGATCGTGGCATGGATGCCCAGCGTCGTCTTGACGCTGTTGGTCTTCATCTGGTCGATCGTGACCATCACCGAATGGGGAATTTCGTCGGAGGTCATGGCAAGGATCTTCTCGCGGATCAGTTCGCGGATCAGAAACGTTTCCGGCCGGTCGGAGATGGTGCCTTCGGGATAGAAGCGCGGTCCTTCTTCAAAACGGGCCTTGATGTCGTTCAAAAGATTGTCGACATTCTGGCCGGTGAGGGCGGAAATGCCGAAGACGCCGGCGAACTCAAAGGCGGTCTTGTACGGTTCGACGGCTTCCTGGAGACGGCGGAAATCCTTGATCGCATCAAGCTTGTTGATGATCAGGAAAACGGGCGTTTTGGCGTTCCCAAGCTTTTTCAGAATTTCCAGATTCTCTTCCTTGACGTCATCGTAGGCGTTGACCATGAACAAAACGAGATCGACCGTCCGCACCGTGTTGACAGCGGCCTGGGACATGTATTCGCCGAGCTTCGTCTTGCCGTGATGAATCCCTGGCGTGTCGATGAATACAATCTGGGAATCTTCGTCTTCGTAGATGCCGGTGATCAGATCGCGCGTCGTCTGCGGCTTGTCGGAGACGATCGCGACCTTCTTCTTCAGGACGCGGTTCAGAAACGTCGACTTGCCGACGTTCGGTTCGCCGATGATCGTGACGAAGCCGGAACGGAACATCAGAGATCGCCTTCCGTGAAGCCAAACGGCAGGAGCTCGACGTTTTTGAATTCCCGCAGTTCGCCTTTGTTGTTGGCGAGGATCACCTGGGCGTTGTCTTCCATCAGTTCGCGCATCACCTGGCGACAGGAGCCGCAGGGCGAAACGAAATAGTCATGGTCGGTGTAGATCAGGATCCGGCGGATGTCACCTTTGCGGACGCCCTGGGAGTAGGCGGCGTACAGAGCGCTTCGTTCGGCGCAGTTCGCCAGTCCATAGGCGGCATTTTCGACGTTGACGCCCTTGAACAAAGTGCCGTTCTTGAGTTCAAGGACGGCGGATACGGCGAATTTGGAATAGGGGGAGTAACTGTTCTTCAGATTTTCCTGAGCGATTTGCAATAGATTTTCGGCCATGCTTATTTCCTCCGTAGTCCACACGCTTCGAGGATATCATCCTGAAGGGCGAACATTTTACTTTCTTCTGCCGGTGTCTGATGATCGTAACCGGCGCAATGCAGGAACCCGTGAACGGCGAGAAATCCGAGTTCGCGGTCCAATCCGTGTCCATAGGTCTCGGCCTGTTCGGTCGCGCGACCGACGGCGATGAAGACGTCGCCGAGTTCGCAGCCGCCGCCCGCGATGTCGAAGCTGAGGACGTCGGTGACGCTGTCGGTCGTCCGGTATTCGCGGTTGATGCGCCGGATTTCTTCATCCGTCACGAGAATGACGGACAGAATCTTCCGTCCGTGCATTTTAATCGTCTTGTATGCCTGGCGGAGCGCTTTTCCGATTGTTTCGGCGTAGCGGTCGTCCTGATCGTCGTATTGATTGACGAGGTTAATCCTGAGCATTTTCAAACCTCTGCAGAATCGTCTGGACAAGCGGATGACGGACGACGTCGATTTTGTCAAAATAGAGGATGCCGATGCCCGGCACGTCTTCGAGGATCCGGGCGGCCTTGACGAGTCCGGACTCCATGTGCTTGGGCAGATCGCTCTGGGTGATGTCGCCGGTGACGATCATCTTCGAACCGAAGCCGAGGCGGGTGAGGAAGAGCTTCATCTGGTTGATCGTCGTGTTCTGCGCTTCATCGAGGATCACATAGGCGTTCTCCAGCGTCCGGCCGCGCATGTAGGCGATCGGGGCGATCTCGATCGTTCCCTGCTCGATCATCGTTTCCGTCTGCTTGCTGCCCAGGACTTCATAAAGCGCGTCGTAGAGCGGCCGCAGGTATGGATCGACCTTTTCCTTGAAATCGCCCGGCAGGAAGCCGAGGTTTTCACCGGCTTCGACGGCCGGCCGCGTCAGGATGATCTGCCTGACGGCGCCATCGCGGAGCTTCTGGATGCCGATGAGGACGGCAAGATAGGTCTTTCCGGTTCCGGCGGGGCCGACGCCGAGGACGACCGTGTTCTTCTCGATCGCCTCGAGGTATTTCTTCTGGTTGATCGTTTTGGCGTAGATCGGCTTCCCGGCATAGGTTTTGATGATTTCCTTGCGGTTGAGAAAAAGATCGGCGATGGCTTCGTCCGAAGCCGTCGTCATCATGTTGTGAATGTAGATGATGTCGCGTTCGTTGAAAAAGACGTTGCGGTGGGCAAGCACCTTGACGACACCGAAAATCCGGCCGAGCTCAGACAGAATGTTCGCATCCTGCGTATCGACCAGAATCTGGTTGTTTCCGGCGTACATTTCGACGCGATACAGGCTTGAAAGCAATTTGAGGTATTTGTCGTTCGTACCTAAAATTCGGACCATTTCGGATACGGACGGCAGGTTCAGTTCAAGTCTGGATAAATCGGTCATCGATCGCATCGCTCCTCTCGGATTTACGATATATTATAGCACGATTCGCCCGGAAAACGGACGATTTCCCCCAAAAACGAGGGAAAAAAAGCACTTCTCGGGGGAAGTGCTTTTGGTTCTCAGCCGCGACGGCCTTGATTTTGCTTCTGTTTGAGTTTCTTGGAAACGCTCGGTTTCAGATAATATTCGCGTTTACGGGCTTCAGCTAGGGTGCCGGCACGGGAGACGTCACGCTTGAAACGGCGCAGCGCGTCTTCGATGGTTTCGTTTTCTCTTACAACGGTTTTAGCCATGTGCATTCACCCCTTTTCTTTTTTCTATTTAGAATTATACTGTATTTCCGCAAAAATGTAAACAAATATTTTCCAGAAAATGATTTAAATATCGCCTTTCGTGTGGTATCATTTTAGATAGACGATTTCGAGGTGATACTCATGTTCCTAGCCATAAATACTTCCGATTACAATTGGGTGCTGATT
>CAZFHR010000182.1:0-3462 GCA_964519115.1 uncultured Candidatus Izemoplasmatales bacterium | reverse complement strand
GCCCGGGATAACCCCCTCTGCTTGAGCGATGCCGGCGTCGATACCTGTCCGGTGCCGACCGCTGAAATGCTCGCCGGCCCGTTCAACACCGATCTGGCCGATCTCATTCTCGACCCGGAAACTCATTCCGTCGCGTTCGCTAAAACCGGCATGGAACTCGACCTCGGCGGCTTCGGAAAAGGATATGTGGCCGAAATCGTCACCGACCTGCTTGATCAGCAGGGTATCCGCTACCTCTTCAACGGCGGCAATTCCAACGTCAAGGTCGGCGGCGTCAACCCCAACAATGACACCGGTTTCTACTACATCGCCCTCAAGACGCCGGCCGTCGGCATCAATGCCGATCTACCCTACTTCGTCTACCTTCAGGTCGAAGACGACACCGCGGTCGTCACCTCCGGCAATTACCAGAACTATTTTCTTGGCGCCGGCGACGGTCTCGTCTATCATCACATCATCGATCCGCGGACCTACCGGCCCGGCGGCGCGGCGATGGCGGTGACGATCATCCTTGAAAACGGCGCCCTGGGTGATGTGTACTCGACCGCCCTCTTTCTGCAAGACATCGAGGCTGGCGTCGCTTTCGTCGAAGCCACGCCGGGGCTGGAAGCCGTCTGGTATCTCGCCGACGGCACCGTCCGTACTTCCACCGGCTTTTCCGCCTACGTCTACGAATGGCTGATCGATCTTCCCGCCTGATCGCGGATATCGAAGAAAAGGAACCTACGAAAGGTTCCTTTTTTCATTCTTCTGGATTGCCCGCAGCACGCTGCTGGAACACGCCGATGAGCTTTTTCCCGACGAGACCGGTGAAAACCCCGGTCGGTACGCTGATCAGGATCATATATGGAAGATAATAGATGAGCGCCTGGGTCTCAAGGACGATGATCGCCGCCCCGATCTGTCCGACCATGTGCATCAGGGCGCCGGCGACCGAAACGCTGACGATCGAGAATCCCTTGAATTGCTTGAACAGGAGCATCGCGCCATAGGCAAGGGCCCCGCCGGCAAAACTCATGAAGGATGCCGGCGAGAACAGACCGCCGCCGGCGACCGGCGTAATCAGGATCACGAGGATGATCCGCAGGAACGCGACAATCCCAGCTTCCTTGGTGCCATAGAGGTACAGGATGATCAGAGTGACGATGTTGGCGAGTCCGAGTTTCACGCCGGGAATGATGAAGACGAACGCCGAGATCATCGACTCCACGATCGAAAGGACGATCGAGACTGCGATCATGACGGCTATCGTCACCGTTTTCCTGAGTGCCATGACATCGCCTCCGTTCCTGTTGATTCCGAAAAAAACAGACTTGATCGCTCAAGCCTATTTTTTAACGATACGATAAAGAAAATACATGGTCCCCGGCCAGAACAGCATGCCGATGGCGATGATCCCGAACCAGAGGAAGCCGCCGAAGAAATCGCGGAACCAGAAATTGATTAACAGTGCCAGCCCGACGATGACGCCATAGCCGAAGAGCGAAAAGACGAACTGACTCCGGCGTTTGCGCATCGCGTTCTGCCGGAACTCCGTCGACTTGCCGGGAAAGGCGTCAAGAACGTCGGCGGTTGAGCCGAACTCCTGGATCGAGATGTCGATCGCCTTTTCGACAGGGGTCCCCTGTTCGACCAGATCTTCGACCTTTTCTTCGAGGGAGCGCGTCAGCATCTCGATCAGCTCACGCTTGTCCTGTTCGTTAAAATAATCCTTGAGAATGTTCGAAACGAATTTTTTGATCTTATTCATCGGATATCGCTCCCCATGATCGCCGTCATGATATCATTCAAGACCTGCCATTCAGCAATCATTTCCCGGTAATACGCTTTTCCGAGCGGCGTGATTTGATAGTACCGGCGTTGCCCGCCGTGGGTTTTTTCACCGGTATAGGAGGAAATCAGCTCTTTGGATTCCAGTCTCTGCAGAACGGAATAGAGCGTCGCTTCCTTGATTTCGAACTTGTTCGTGGTCCGCGTCTTGATTTCGCCTGCCAGTTCATAGCCGTACATGTCGCGTTCCATGAGCAGTTTCAGAACGATGGTGTCGATGTGGCCGCGGATGATGTCGCTGGAAATCATCCGATGATCCTACCGCTTCAGGACGTAGCCGACGGTGATCGCCCGCGGGCCGCAATGGGCGCCGACGGCGGGAGTCAGGAGATAATCCTTGATTTCCTTGTATTGGGGCCGGGCAGCGAGAACCCGTTCGCGGATCAGGGCGACGGTTTCCGGATTCTTGGCGTGGATGATGAAGGGTTCGACATCCTTGCCTTCGGTTTCTTCGAGGAACTTCTCGATCACGCGGTCGACGGCACGGGAGAACGTCCGGATCTTTTCGACGGTGACGACGGCGCCTTTCTTGTCGATTTCGAGCAACGGCTTGATCCTCAAAACGTCGGCGATGAATCCGGCGGCGTTGGAAAGCCGGCCGTTCTTGACCAGAAATTTGAGGTCGGCCACGGCGAAATAGATATGGTTGTTATCGCGGATGAAGTTGAGGGCTTCAAGAATCTCATCGAGTGATTTGCCTTGTTCGGCCATTTCGCAAGCCAGTAGCGCCATCTTGACTTCGATGTATCCGACGGACCGGGAATCAAAGACGGTGACATTGACACCTTCGACCATTTTCTTGGCGATCATCGCGTTTTCGTAAATGCCGCTCATCTTCGACGATATCGTGATGAAGATGATTTCGTCGCAGCCGGAGTCGCGAAGCCGTTCATAATACTCAAGCATCGTACCCGTCGAAGCCATCGCCGTGCGCGGGAAGAGAGAAGGATCTTCCTCGAGCATTTCATAGAAGCGTTCAGCCGTGAGTTCTTCGAAGTCGACGTACTCTTTCCCGCCCATCAGAATGGTCGAGCGGATGATCGGGATGTCGTACTTGTGAGGGATATAATCGATCGCGGAGTTGGTGCAGATCATAACGCCGAGCTTTTTCATGGTTTATCCTCTCTTGACTCTCAGTATTCATCTACTATTATAACGTAAGGAGGGGTTTTGTCAACCGCGCCGGGAAAACCAAAGCGGTCAAAAGCGCGGATAGGGCTTGTGTTCGGGCCGTGGCGGTTTGGAAGGGGAAAGTCCGGCGCGTTTGCCTTTAAGTTTGGTTCCGTTCAGCTTTTCATAGACCTCTTCCTTGACGGCGGCCGGAACGCTGAAAAACGAGAATTCCGTTAGAATCGCGATGTTCTGGACTTCGCGGCGCTGAATCCGGATCTTGCCGCAGATGAAGTCGAGGATGTCCGAGACGACAAGTCCGTCCTGCTTGCCGACATTCAGGTGGAAACGGACCGACCCAGAATCGTTGGCGCCGGCAAAACCCGGCTTCCGCGATTCGAATTCTTCGTTGATGTCGGCTTCGTTGGCTTCGACCGTGCTTTCACGGATGATCATCTTGAGCAGGCCGGCGATGATCTGATCTTCCGTCAGGTTGGCGGCGATCATCTTCGTCATGATTTC
>CAZFHR010000181.1:0-3473 GCA_964519115.1 uncultured Candidatus Izemoplasmatales bacterium | reverse complement strand
AGCCTCATAATTCTTTCGTTATTTCATGTGTCTACTTGACAGGGAGCAGTTCACTCCGACGGCTTTTCTTCTATCCGGATGTTAGAGAACGATCTGGTTCACCGTCAGAAGCTTGCGGATTTCCGGATGGACGGCCAGCGCCGTGTGCCGGTCGATGCCGGAAAACATCCGCTTCGACCACTTGACCAGCCGGCTGCTGCCGCCGGCCCGCTCTTCAATCGTTTCGCTATAGGCAGCGATCTTGCCGCCGGCATCGAAGCGGATACGGAACGTGCGGATTCTCTTGCCCCATCCGTGGGCCGGGAGAAACGTCTTGAGACGGATGCCGTCTTTGATCGTTTTGACTTCGCCGTTGGTGGGAAAATCAGGATCAAGCCAGAAGAAGGCAGCGGCGAGTTTGACATTCCGTTCGATCGGATCGCGGCTGACGCGGACTTGGCCGGTCCGCCGGTCAAGATCGAAGACGAACTCGGTCGTCGTCATGATTTCATGGCGGCGCGATTGCATGTAGGTGACCGGATTCTGCGAATAGTCGGTCGCCAGCCAGTAGCGGACCGGCCGGACCTTCAGGCCGATGAAAATTGCGATCAGAATCGTCGCCAGGGTGATGCCGCCAAGAACGTAGAACAGTTGCAGGAAGCCTTCCTGATAACCCAAATCGCCGGGCTCGAATTCGATATTGTCAAACGAGAGCGTCACGCCACTGAAATACAGGACGGTGAAGACGAGCAGTATCCAGCCGAAAATCATGACGGGAAGCCAGGCGAACAGACCGACCAACCGATTTTTCTCTACGGCTGTCGCCGTTTTAATTTTTTTAAAATTAAGAAGCCATTCCCTTGTCGTCAAAAGAAACCGCCACCTTTCCATTTCATTATATCATGCTGTCGGCCATTTCCTTTCATCATCCCGGTAATTTTGCTTTTTTGTGTGTTAAAAATCCGATGATGATGGTAAAATGATAGAGTGAAGAAATACGAAGCGAGCGTGAAGACATGAATACTGTGAAAATCGACAAGTACTTCAAAGGCATGATCGCCCATCGCGGGCTATCCGGAATCGAAACGGAAAACACGATCAATGCGTTCATCGCCGCCGCAAACCGCAGTTATTTCGGCATCGAATGCGACGTGCACGCCACCAAGGACGGCAAAATCATCATCAGTCACGACGACACCCTGTTGCGGCTGGGGATGCTCAATCTATATATCCCAAGTTTCCGTTATGACGAACTGCGCAAGTTCACCTTGATCGACCGGAAAAGCGGGGATCTTTCCGAGAACATCTGCATTCCGACGCTATCAGAATTCCTGCAGATCTGCAAAACCTACAAAAAACACGCCTTCATCGAATTGAAGCCGGGACTTTCACTGGAAAACGTCGACACCATCGTCACGGAAATCCGCATGTTCCGAATCGATGATAAAGTCACACTCATTGCCTTCGATGAACGCTATCTGACCTACATCAAGAAAAACCATCCGGGCATCGATCTGTGCCTGCTTGTCAACGAAGTCACGGAGCGGACGATCGATTTCTGTGAAAAGCACCAGATCGGTCTGGACGTCCAGTACGACAAGATCGATGAAGATACCTTGAAACGGATGCATCTGATGGGGTTGAAGGTCGCCGTCTGGACCGTTGACGACAAAGCCGCCGCGGAACGCCTGATCAAATTGGGTGTCGACTTCATCACCTCGAACATCCTCGAATAATATGGAAAAAATCCTGCTCGTCGGGGCTGCCGTCGTCGACATCGTCGCCGTCGGGGCCGGCCAGATCATCGCTGGCGACTCGAACCTCGGTTCGGTCGACCTTACCGTCGGCGGCGTCGCCAAGAACATCGCCGAAAACCTGACTCGACTGGGAATGGATTGCACGCTGATTACCTTTTTGGGGACGGACGGTTTCGCAAATGTCATCCGGGATCACCTGAAGGGCGCAGGCATTGATTTCACCCCGGCGATGACGATTCCCGGACCATCCGGAAAGTACGTCGCCATTCATCGAAACGACGGCATCCTCGAAACCGCCGTCAACGATTTCCGGATCATGGACGGGCTGCGACCGGAAGACTTCGAACCGCTCGCCCCGCTGTTTGCCGCCTGCGACTGGCTCATCCTCGACGCCAATCTGCCTGCTACTGTTCTCGATCGTCTGACGGATCAATACCGGCAGAAGAAAATCGTCTTTGACGGCGTCAGCCGGGCAAAGGCCGTCCGCATTCGCCCTTACCTCGACCGGCTTTGGCTTTTGAAGGTCAACCGCGGCGAACTCGGCGCGATTCTGGGTCATCCTGCCGATGACGTCATTTATGCGGTCAAGGACCTGATGGCTTTCGGCGTCCCCCGGATCATCGTCACGAATGGGGCCGACCCGATCACCTACAACATCGAAAGACGGATTTACCAGAGCGCGATCTTCGAAGCCGGAAAACCGGTTTCGTCGTCCGGGTGCGGCGACGCCCTCTTTGCCGGGACAATCTACGGTCTCGCGTTCGGAAAGAATATGCATGAAGCCGTCAACTACGGCAAGAAGGCGGCGAGCCTGACGATGGAGGTCGCCGCACCCTGCCATCCGGCATTGAATTCCGCGGTACTCGAGGAATAGGAGGAACGAACCCCGATGAAAAACCCGATGATCGATCTGATTCTGTCCCGCCGTAGCATCCGCCACTACACCGACGAAGTGGTTTCGGCCGAAGACCTGCGGCAAATCGTCGAGTGCGGCATTCACGCACCGACCGCACGGAACCGTCAGAACTGGCATTTCACCGTCATCACCGATTCGACAGTACTCGAAGAGGTCAACCGCATGATCCTCGCCGGCATGGACCGGCTTGGAATCAAGAAAGAACCTGGTTATCACGTCTTTTATCACGCACCGGTCGTCATGTTCCTCAGTTCGGCGATTGAAGGGTTCAGCGAAATCAACTGCGGTTGCGCCCTCGAAAACATCACCCTCGCCGCCGCGGCACTCGGACTCGGTTCGGTCATCGTCGGCCAGACGCGCTACATGTACCACCAGGCCGACGTCGTCGACATCAACCGGCTCCTCAAGGTTCCCGAAGGCTACGAACACGACTGCGCGATCTGCATCGGTCATCCGACCGGACCCGATCCGGATCCGAAAACGATCCGCGAAGGCATCGTTGATTACATCCACTGACAATCAAAATACTTTTGACGAGTTCAAAAGTATTTTTTCTACGGTCGCCCCGGCCGCTTCCTGACGGGGTCGAAGAACGGAGTGGTTTCTATGTGGCTTCAGACATATCAACAATGGTCGGAGCGGACCGATCTGGATCCCGCCGTCCGGAAAGCCCTGGAAGGCAAAGGCGAATCCGAGCTTGAGGACATGTTCTACACGGCCCTGACGTTCGGCACGGGCGGGATGCGCGGCATCGTCGGCGCCGGCACCAACCGGATGAATGTCTATACCGTCCGCAAAGCCAATGCCGGGCTCGCGGCCTA
>CAZFHR010000180.1:0-3479 GCA_964519115.1 uncultured Candidatus Izemoplasmatales bacterium | reverse complement strand
ATATGGTGGAGCTGGGGAGATTTGAACTCCCGTCCAAAATAGCCGACCGTTAGGCTTTCTACATGCTTAGTCTTCTGTGGGATCTCATCAGCGGCCTGCCAGAGGACGCACGAACCGATGACCAGCCTTGTTAATTTCGCTGACACGCCTAAGGCGGCGACGTGCTTCGCTATCCTGCTCGCTGAGGTTCGTCCAGACCCGCAGGCTGGTCAGGAGGAACCCGCTACTTCTTCTTAAGCAGCGTAAGCGTAAGTCTGGTTTCCAGTTATGTTTACTGGTGCATTTTTAGTTCTGCCGAACGCATGCTTGCCCAACTCAAACCATCCTGTCGAATCCAGAACAGCCCCATACTATATAAACCGTTTTTGCCACGCTTTTATTGGCAAATTGGGAGAAGCCTGTAAAGAATCATTACGCAATCATATGCAACCCGGATGCAAAGGGATCATAACAAAATTCGGTTTCCTGCAATGGCCTCAGTCGCTAGGGATGTTTTTCATCGCCTTCTGCATCCGCCGTTTGGAATCAGCGGATTTTTCACTTTCGCGCTTGTCGAAGGTCTTCTTGCCCTTGCAGAGCGCGACTTCAATCTTGCATAAGGCATCTTTGAGATATACTTTCGTCGGAACGAGGGTCAGGCCTTCGGTCTTCAGCTTCGTTCCGAGCTTGACGATCTCGCGCTTCTGCATCAGGAGTTTGCGTTCCCGCAGTTCATCATGGTTGAAGAGATTGCCGAAAGCGTATTTCGAGACGTTCATGTTGATGACGAAGAGTTCGCCGTTCTTCACGCGGCAGTAGCTGTCGCCGATCGAACATTTGCCAAGCCGGATCGATTTGATTTCCGTGCCGGTGAGCACGATGCCGCATTCGAAGGTTTCGAGGAGGAAGTATTCGTGCGACACTTTCTTGTTGCTGGCAATGAGCTTCATGTCCTCACTCCTCTCAGACGAGTTCGAAATCGACCTGTCCCTTCAGGGGATTGGCCCCGAGGAGTTTCACCTTCACGACCATACCTATAGTATACTCTTTCCGCGAGGAAATGCCAAGATACATCATTTTGTCCTCCCGGAAGTCGATCGCTTCCTTGAAACTGGAAATGTGGACGAGGCCTTCGACCGTGTTCGGCAGTTCGACGAACATTCCGAACCGGGTCAGGGTGGAGATGACGGCTTCGAAGATTTCACCGATGTGCGGAACCATGAATTCAGCTTTCTTCATGTCCATGACTTCGCGTTCACAGACCATCGCGACGCGTTCGGATTTCGACGTCGCTTCAGCGATGTCGGGCAGGATCGCTTCGAAATGGGCGATCGTCTTGCGGTCGGTCCGGCCCTGAAACAGGTAGGTGCGAAGCAGCCGGTGGACCATCGTATCCGGATAGCGCCGGATCGGCGAAGTGAAGTGCGTATAATTATCGAATGCGAGGCCATAATGGCCATCGTTGGTTTCTGAGTATATGGCCTTTGCCATCGACCTGAGCATCAGCATGTTGATGACCTTGTCGTATTTCGTGCCATCGACGTCGCTTAAAAGCGCCTGGAGGTCCATCGGTGTGATCTTCTTCGGTATCTTCTTCTGGTATCCGAGTTCCTTCGCAAGCGTGAAGAGGGTCAGGAGCTTTTCCGGATCGGGCTGATCATGGACCCGGAACAGACCCGGCAGCTTGAGCTTTTCGAAATGCCCGGCGACCGTTTCGTTCGCAATCAGCATGAATTCCTCAATGATGCCTTCGGAGATGCCGCGGTTCTTGATGACGATATCTTCGACTGAGCCATCGGCACCGAAAAGAATCTTCGGTTCGATGGTATCGAAGTCGATCGATCCGGCGGCGCTCCGCTTGGCGTACAGAATCTTGGCGAGACGCTCCATCGGGAAGGCGGCGGGGACGATGTCGGGGTAGGACGATGTCGTTTCCGGATCCCGGGCGAGAATCTTGTTCATCTTGCTATAGGTCATCTGGCGGCGGCTGCGGATGACGGTTTCGCGGATTTCGTAGTCGGAGACTGCGCCGCTCGTATCGATCGTCATGATGCACGACATCGCCAGCCGGTCCACGCCCGGATTGAGCGAACAGATGCCGTTGGACAGTTCCCGCGGCAGCATCGGGACGACGCGGTCAGCGAGATAGACGGAGGTGCCGCGCTGATAGGCTTCGGCGTCGAGGGCGCTCTCTTCGACGACGTAGTGGGACACGTCGGCAATGTGGACGCCGAGTTGGTATCTGCCATCGGGCAGTTCGACGATGGATACGGCGTCGTCGATGTCCTTCGTGTCATCGCCGTCGATCGTGAAGATCAATTCGGCGCGCAGATCGGTCCGATGAGCATATTCGCCCGGCAGGACGACGGAAGGAATCTTCGCCGTTTCCGCTTTGACCGCTTCCGGAAACTCGACGTTGAGGCCGTGTTCGGCGATGACTTCGAGGATTTCGATGCCCGGATCGGTCGGATGGCCGAGGATTTCGACGACTTTGCAGTCGAGCGTCTTGTTGGCCGAATAACGGAGAATTTCCGCCTTGACGACGGTATGGTCGACCAGACCCTGGCGCAGCTGCGGTTTGATTTTGAACAGGTATTCACCGATCGGATTCTTCGGGAACACCGCTCCCTGGAAATATTCGCCGACGATGTGGGTCATCGCCCGGTGCAGGATTCGGAGGACGGCGCCTTCGATCCGGCCGTCGTCGGAACGGCGGACGATCCGGATGAGACAGCGGTCGCCGTCCATGGCGTCGAGCACGGCGGAACGCGGAATGAAGACATCCGGGCCATCGCTGCCTTCCGGCTTGACGAACCCATAGCCCTGACGCTTGAGGTCAATGGCGCCCTTGATCAGGCCGAGGCGTTCGACGGTATTGTAACGGTCGCGCTTGTTCCGGGCGATCAGGCCCTCGTCTTCCAGCTCGTTTAGCGTCTTGAGTAAGGCGGAAACATCCTGGACGGCCGGCTTGTGGAGAATCCGCGCTAGGGTTTCGAGATCGGCAGCGACATAGTCGGCAGCGCCGATCAGGTTCATGATTTCAGTTTTCATCAGTCACGGCCTCCTTTCCAAGATGGCGGGGATGAGAAAAAAAAAGGACACCTTGTCGTGTCCTACAGTACTAAGGCCAAAATCGTAACGACGGCGAATACGACGGACATAGCCATGGTGAGCCGTGTCATGACGAGTTCCGGTCCGCGTTGTTTCTGGTTTTTGAACAACTCCGATTTTTCACCGGAAAACGTATTTCTGACATCGTCCTTCGACTCCTGAAGCATCACCAGGGCGATCAACAGTACCGATATGACGAGCAACAGCCAATCAAGAAATCCCATAACGTATTCCCTCCGTATGCCCGCTGAAACACGACTGTTTTCATGGGGCGGCGTCTAGCACTTTCCTATTATACCATAAAAAAAGCTTTTGGGAAGACCCAAAAGCGTGTTTTTTATTCGTGTCCTTATTTCTTGGCGTTGTTGAACGATTTCATTCCCTGGTAC
>CAZFHR010000179.1:0-3497 GCA_964519115.1 uncultured Candidatus Izemoplasmatales bacterium | reverse complement strand
CGTTCCGGTTCGAAGCCGGCACGATGCCGATCGCCTCGGCCATCGGCCTGGGTGCCGCCGTCGACCGACTGATGGCCATCGGTCTGCCGGTGATTGAAGATCACGTGATCCGGCTTCGCCGTTATGCCTTCACCCAGTTGAAAAAGGTTGAAGGCGTCGTCATCTACAATCCGAATGCCGACAACGGCATCATCGCCTTCAACATCATCGGCGTCCACGCCCATGATGCCGCCACCGTCTTTGCCGAACACGACGTCAGTATCCGGGCCGGGCATCATTGCGCCCAGCTGCTGATCAAGAACCTCGGCATCGAAGCGTGCCTGCGGGCGTCCTTTTATCTATATAATACCTATGCCGACTGCGACAAGCTGGTCCTGGCGGCGAAAGAGGCCGTCCGGTTCTTCAAGGATGCCGGCTTTTAAAGGAGGGCATGACCTTGGCCAATCTGGATAACCTTTATCGGGAAATCATCCTCGAGCACTACAAGAACCCGCGGAACAAAGGGCTTTCTTCGGCATCTGCCTACGTCACCGCCCATATCAAGAATCCGACCTGCGGCGACGACATCACGGTTCAGACGCTCGTTTCTGATGGCGCCGTGACGGATTGTCGCCATGACGGTCATGGCTGCAGCATCTGTTGCTCGTCGGCTTCAGTCCTGACGGAAACAATGATCGGCAAAAGCGTCGTCGCGGCGAAAACGATCGCCGACAATTATCTCAAGATGGTTTCAGACAAGCCCTTTGATCCGAATGTCGATTTGGAAGAAGCAGCGGTCTATGCCGGCGTACGACAGTTTCCGGCCCGCATCAAATGCGCTTCGATCGCCTGGCAGGCTTTCATGCGGACGCTTGAAGAGAAGAAATAGGTGATGACCATGGCGAAAGCCAAGAAGACGAATCCCCAGGACATCGTCGGCGAATACCAGTATGGGTTTTCCACCGACGCCAAGACCGTCTATGCCACGCAAAGAGGGCTGTCGGCCGCCGTCGTCGCGGAAATCTCGCGCATCAAGGGCGAACCCTCCTGGATGACGGACATCCGCTTGAAAGCATATGAATCCTTTGTAAAAATGCCGAACCCCACTTGGGGTCCGGATCTTTCCGGCATCGATTTTTCCGACATCATCTATTTCATCAAGTCATCGGAAAAAGTGGAGAAAGACTGGGACGAAGTTCCGGCGGCAATCAAGGACACGTTTGCGAAGCTTGGCATTCCCGAGGCGGAGCAGAAGTACCTCGCCGGCGTCACGACCCAGTTCGAATCCGAAGCGGTCTACCACAGCACGATCCAGGAACTGCAGGATGCCGGGGTCATTTTCCTCGACAGCGATTCGGCCTTGCGGGAATTTCCCGAGATCTTCCGGCAGTATTTCGGCAAGGCGGTTCCCTTCGCCGACAATAAATACGCCGCCCTCAATACGGCGGTATGGAGCGGCGGCTCGTTCATCTATTTTCCGAAGAACGTCAAGATCGACAAGCCGCTGCAATCCTATTTCCGCATCAATACCGAAAAGATGGGTCAGTTCGAACGGACACTGATCGTCGTCGAGTCGGGTTCGTCGCTCAACTACGTCGAGGGTTGCACCGCCCCGATCTATTCCTCGGATTCGCTCCATGCGGCGGTTGTCGAGATCTTCGTAATGGATCATGCGTACTGTCGCTATTCAACGGTGCAGAACTGGTCGACGAACATCATCAACCTCGTAACGAAACGGGCGATCGTCGAGTCTCACGGACATATGGAATGGATCGACGGGAACATCGGGTCCGGTCTCAACATGAAATATCCGGC
This sequence comes from uncultured Candidatus Izemoplasmatales bacterium, assembly GCA_964519115.1. Taxonomy (GTDB): domain Bacteria; phylum Bacillota_I; class Bacilli_A; order Izemoplasmatales; family Hujiaoplasmataceae; genus UBA12489. The sequence goes on along the minus strand of CAZFHR010000179.1, from coordinate 1,703 downwards.
GTGCATCCTCAAGGGTGATTACGCCAAGGGAACGACGATTTCGATCGCGTTCGCCGGCAAGGGGCAGCATCAGGATACGGGAGCGAAAATGATCCATCTCGGCCGGAACACGACTTCGACGATCATCTCCAAATCGATCGCGGCCAAAGGCGGCCGGGTGAATTACCGGGGGCTCGTCTCGCAGGGGCCGAACGCGATCGATGCCCGCAGTAAGGTCGAATGCGATACGATCATCCTCGACGCGGAGTCGTTCTCCGATACGGTACCGACCAACATCGTCAAAAATTTCCGCGGGCAGATTGAACACGAAGCCACGGTTTCCAAGGTGTCGGAAAGCGAATTGTTCTATCTCATGAGCCGCGGCCTGACGGAAGCTCAGGCGACGGAACTGATCGTCATGGGCTTCATCGAACCGTTCGCCCGGGAACTGCCGATGGAGTATGCGGTCGAACTCAATCAACTGATCAAATTGGAAATGACCGGCTCGATCGGATGAAACGAAGGCAACGCTTCCCAGCGTTGCCTTTTCCTTTCTGGCATGGGTTCAGAGAGCATATTAGGCGGACATTGCGCGCTTTTTTTCGCGTATGGTATTTATCTTTCGCGTTTCTTGTGTTAAAATACTCAAAAAGGCGGTGCTGTACTATGAAACTGGTATTGGCGATCGTTTCGAACGAAGATGCGAGCAAAGTCATCAAAACGCTCATCAAGGAAGGCTTTTTCGTGACGAAACTGGCAACCACCGGAGGATTCCTCATGAGCGGCAATACGACCATATTGGTCGGGGTTCAGGACGAAGCCGTGGACAAATGCGTTCAGGTCATCAGCGAAATGTCCAAACGGCGTACCAAATTGGTCCCGAACGCGATCTCGAGCGAATTCGGCATCTTTTCCTCGACGCCCGTCGAAGTCCAGGTCGGCGGAGCGACGATTTTCGTCATCGGCGTCGATCAGTTCATCAAAGCCTGAAGTTCATCATCCATCCCTGAGAACCGGCAAGCGCAGATGCGTTTCCGGTTCTTTTCTTTTGTCGAAACCTGTTTACACGCGTGCGGAACCTATGATATAATATTCGTATGTATACGGTTACACACATGAGGTAATCCTATGATCGGACATCAAATACTCCTTTCCGCGGAAGGCCGTTTCTCGGTTTCCGGAATCGATGATTTCAGCCACATCTATCTGCCGCTGTTCAATGACCACGGCATGAAATCGTCGATTACGCCGACGCTTGGCGGCGACGTCAAAATCGACCAGAATCATTTTGCGACGGCTCCGGCGACGCCGGCGACGCTCGACGATCCCAATAACGCACGCAGCGTATTTTTTTGGGTTGCCGGTGACTTATACAGCATCACCGGTAAAACGCCTTTCCAAAAACTGCATCCCGACGCCGTCACTTTGGAAGCGGGGCTGCTGGATCAAACAGTAACGCGAACCAACCCGACGTTTTGCGTCGCCATCACGAGTTTCGTCCCGGCGATCGCCGCGGACGTCGAACTGCACAAGATCGTCTTCACGAACCTTACGGATCATCCGCTTGGCGTCAAACCGGTCGTGGCGTTCCCAATCTACGGCCGCAGCGCCGACAACATCCGTGATCATCGACACGTGACCGCCCTGCTCAACCGCGCCTATGTCTGTCAGGAAGGCATCGTCAACGAACCGACGCTGTCTTTCGATGAGCGGGGTCATCTTCC
>CAZFHR010000178.1:0-3543 GCA_964519115.1 uncultured Candidatus Izemoplasmatales bacterium | reverse complement strand
CGGTTTCCTAACTCTATTAAATAACAATATCGCAGATATGTCAAGCGCTTTCACACCGATTTCGAACAAATGCTTTCTTAATATGTACTCTACAGCAATCGTCAAAAAGGCGATCGTTTCGAAAGAAGCGCACGTTTTAGGCAAAAGCCCGTATTCCAATTACGATTGTGAGATCTTAGTTTCTAATTTGGAATCATCATAAGGAAAAGCATCATGAAAACCTATCGTTCTAATGGTGATCGTTTCTTGAAAAAATAAAAACGACCTCATCCGTCAATGAGCGTGGATGAGATCGTTTCATAATCGGGAAATTGATAGGAAAGCACCTTTCTTGAACCATCCAGTTTCACGAATCACGATGGTGCTGCACTGCTTGCCGAAATCGACGGTCGGATCGCCCGAATCCTGTCGATGGCCTTCTGATACACCGGAATCATCCGTTCCTCTTCGACGAAATTAAGCATTGAATCGATGTCAAACCAGCGCACCCCGGAATTTTCATCGTGCTTGATTTGAACCGCCTCATGTTCGTCCGCGATCAGGAGATAGCTGACGTTCAGATGGAGATGATCGGCAACGTATCGGCCGTGCTTGACGTGATTACGGACGTAGATGACGTCGAGCATGAAAACATCTTCGGCGTACGGCCGGATGTCGGTGACGCCGGTCTCTTCCTTCGCTTCACGGAGAGCGACGGAAAGAAAATCGGGATCGCCGTCGTTGTGTCCCCCGACCCATGACCACGAGCGATAAATATTATGGAAGGCGAAAAGGACTTTCGTCATCGCTTCGTTGACGACGATCGCCGAAGCGGTCATGTGGGCGATCGGATTGGAACGCAGAAAGGCATCGGCGTTTCGTGCCATGAAGTTCAGGATCGTCTGCTTATCGACTTCTTCCTGTTCATTGGTCGGTTTGTAATTCCGGATTTCTTCAAACATCTGCTTTTCTCCTTCTGGAACCCGTGTCACGCCATCATGTACATGAGGACGAGGGCGAGAACGGTTGTAGCAACCAATGCGTAGTAATACAGCCATGGCTTCCGGCTTTTCATCAGATAGATCGTCGCCAGCATCGTGACGCCCGCCATGGCGCCATAGAAAATGAGAGTTTCGTGTTGGAACTGCATGCCGATGGTGAAGGCGAAGGCGCCGAACGCCGCCATGAAGGACGTTTCCTTGGCGAAGCCCGGCCAAGTCGATCGTTCAATCGCGCGGTAAATCAAAACAACGGGAATCATGAACGCGATCCGGGTGATGATGGGTTCGAATTCGACGCTTGCTATCTGCAGGAGCAGTTTCACGAACACTTCATGAAGCATCGCCATGAGCGCCGTGACGACTCCGGCCGTCACCGTGCCGATCACGGTCAGGGCGAGGGCGGGCAAAACGTATCTTCGAAACGCGCTTCCCGTTTCCGGCAGGATATCGACATCGCCCGGTTTTGCTTGCGCTCTGGCATCCAGATAGCGCCAGAACAGCATGGCCGCAAGGCAGACCGCGAAGACGACGAACGTGACGATGCAGCCGACGACGAACGGCCCCGACGCTTCGTCCATGCAGCCTTCCTCGGGAAGACATTCGCCATGGCGGATCCGGAAGCGGATGATGCCATAGAGGATGATCGCGGTGGGAATCGCGGGAATAAGGACGGGAAGGAAAACGAGCCAGTGTCCTTTTCGTTTGATGGAACTCATCGGATGTCGTACTTCAGTATTTCTTCACCGTCATCGCGCCGGCCGATATCGATGAATCCGTACTTGATATAAAACTGATAGGGCATCGGTTCTTCCGTATGGCAGGAGAGATACAGGGCCTTCCTGCCTTCCTCGCGGCATTTCTGGACGAGCATGTCGAGCACCCGTTTTCCATACCCCTTGCCCTGATAGTCCAAGGCGATCATGAAACGCCAGAGATATAGAATCGGCTGATCTTCTTCGGGAAAATCCTGGGGATCGATATCGAGCATGATGAACCCGATCGGCATTTCCTCCAGATAGACCGCGCGCGGCCATGCCGTCTTCTGATGAAGATAGGCCTGCGCCAGCGATTTCACATTGGCCGCGACGCATTTCTTCTGGGTGTCCGTCAAGGTGTTGCTGAGGTTGATGACGACCTTGAAATTATCGTCCGTCACTTCCCTGAATGTCAGTTCGTTCATAGGTCTTCCTTTCCGCGGAAGAATCGGTTTCTTCCGTCGCTTTCATTGCGAAACCCGTCCGATGCTTTTGGTTTCATTTTACCCTAAATCGAAGCCTGAAGTTTGAAGTGAACGGTATTTTTGAGTGGTTCTTGGATATGCATCTTGGTGCCTTTGTTTGTTCTGAATCCATTCGTTTTAATTTATGATAACACGGAAAATGCGGAAAATAAAGGTCTATTACTAAATATGTATCCAATCTTTGTTTGGTAATCCCGGGTTGAATGAATCCATCGGCGGTTTTTTTAGAGAGAATGGTACTATCTAGTTTTTCTGATGCAGACAACCGCTTTTGCACATGCCAAAGATCATACGGATGGGCTTATGGGTACACGCAATCGTTGTCGAATTGGAATATAAAGGATGTTGCACAAATGTAAGAGGTTTCCAATGGCATACTGATTATGGCAAGAATTGATATTCAGCGAATCCTATGATATAATTTCAAAGAAAGCTAGGTGATTCGATGAAAGATTTCTTTGGCAATGAAATTGGCCAATCGCTCGAAATGTTTGGGTTGTCTCACATTTTGTTGATCGTCGGGTTTATTGCTACGGTGGTATTGCTGTGGTTTTTATCGCCAAGAATCAGAAACAGCAAGCATGAAAAATGGTATCGCTTCACGATCATTGCCTTAGCATTCCTTTTTGAATGGAAAGTGTTTGAAAGTCGGATGCTGACGGGATCCCTATTCAGGATGCCGCTTTGTGCTGTTGCTCTCTATTCACTCACATACGCTGTGGCTTTCAAAAAAGAGAAAATATTCAAAATCGCTTATTTCTATGCTTTCGGATCGCTGCTTTCGTTCCTATTCTTTGATACTCTTTGGGGCCTCGACCGTTGGAACGGTTGGACGTTTTTCGGCGCCCACGCCGTCATCGGATGGCTTGCGGTCTATGGGTATCGAGTGCTGGGCTACACTCCAGTCAAACGCGATTTGTATCACTCGATGCTGTTCGTGGCACTCTATGCGGCGATTTCCGGTTATGCGACCTTTCGTTTTGGCGGTTCGGATGAATTGTTCCTGTTCAATCCCCCGGTCGACTTCCTGTATGTCCTGAAAGACATCCACGTGGCTGTGTATCTGGCGGCATTCGCATCGTTCATTGCGCTTCTGATGTTTGCAATGTACCTTTTAGTACATCTCTCCGAAAAGAAAAAAAGGACATATAATCCACAATCATAGGTCAATATATCGGACCGTTTGGATTTCAGATATCTTGGTGATTTCTCCCTACCGCAAATCTTACCGTATAATCAGGGATATGCATGGCTTTGAGTGGTGTCTAGGGGGGGAGGCGTAACTTCCCGCTTTTGACTCCTATCACGCAAGATTTATGTGAA
>CAZFHR010000177.1:0-3554 GCA_964519115.1 uncultured Candidatus Izemoplasmatales bacterium | reverse complement strand
TCGCCGCAGCGTACTTTCGTGACGTCGGTCCCGATCTTGACGATCCGGCCGGAAAATTCATGTCCGACCGTGAGCGGCAGTTTCAGACGCTTGCGTGACCATTCGTCGTATCGCCAGATATGCAGGTCGGTGCCGCAAAAAGACGCCATCGCAACCTTGACCAATACTTCATGAGGGCCCAAATCGGTGTTGATCGTCTTTTCGACGATCGAAAATCCCTGTTCCGGCTTATCCTTGACGATGGCCGTCATCGTGATCGTTTTCCTTGTTTCCGAGAATTCGGTCATAGCTTCCGCTCCTTTTCGGCTTTCGAGATACAAACGCTTACACTAGAACCATTATATCACGAAAACGGCGCGTTCCGGCCACATATATCGTATGAAAGAAAAAAACGCCGCTTTCAGCGGCGCAAAGAATCGGATTCGGGATCGTCGATCGCCAGATGAAAATCGACCTGACAGGTCCAGCGGCCCTGTGGCCATATTTCCGTATATTCCGCTCCATATCCCTTTAACAATGGCGTCAAGGCGCGGACGGCCTGTCGGACGATCCGTTTATCCAGGATCAGAAAATGGAAAATCGTCCGCCGCTCGGCGGCATGGACGCTGAACGGCACCGATCCGCCGGCCAGGTGGAGACTTCGGTCAAGCCATGTTTCGATTTCAGCAGCGGCTTCCCCCGCTTTTTGGGAACCGAGTGCGAGATTGCAGGCGATCGCGCCGATGCCGATGCCTTGTTCAAAGACATCAGGCATTGCTTCGGTTTCGTCGAACAGGAGGTCCTCGTCCAGATCCATATAGCAGGAGTTGACGCGTTTGACGTCAGCGAGGCGGCCGACCGGTTCTTCTTCGGTGATGTCGAAGAATTCATAGTGGCAGTCGGGCAGATTGAGACCGGAACGGTCGGTTTCCGCCGCATAGGCAAGATCAATCTGTTTTCCGTATGCATCGACATCCAGAAGTTGAAGGCCGGGCTCGTTGAAATCAATCACCTTGTCGTGAAAATCGAGATCGAAGCCGGAATCATCGACGAAGCGGATGCTGTTCATCGCCCCCATGACCTTAGGTTCACCCAACTGTTCGCAGAGGTACAGAAAAGCATCGTCAGCGGCACTGTCCTTCGTCGCCTCGTAGACGACGATCGTCAGATCAAACCGTGGCCGGTCGGTCCGGACCGGTACGGCGATCACTTGCGGTGGTTTTCGGTCCATCCGGCCGTTTGACCCGCTCTCGCGCCGGGTATAGATGCCGGCCGGAAAATAGGGAATGACGTCAAACCGGTCAGTGATTGCGGTCGGTGCGACCAAGGTAAGATACTGTGCCACCAGATGCAGGAAATCGTTGCCGGCGCCAGAAAGCAGGAGTGTCGGCCGCGGCGATGTTCTCATCGTGAAGCCGATGAACACGTCGGGAATCGCATACCGGAGCCGGTCGACGAGCCGAACGATCCGTCTTCCCAGCATAAGCTCGGTCATGAACGGATTTCTGGGTTTTGCGTTGATGGCGGCGCGGACGCGACGCCAGAACGCTTCAGCATAGAAGCGGAATCCCGGATCGAATCCGGATTCATAGACGGGACAGGGTCCCGACAGGGATAGTTGGGCGCAGGATTCCCCAGCCTCGACCCGCGATCCGCCGCACCAGCGGCAACCGAGACACGGCCTGGCGGCCGCCTCCGCCCGTTTCGCTAGTTCTTCTTCGGATAGCAGTTCGACTTCGAGGGGATGAATGCGGTCAGGCGACGAGATTGTTACGGTTTCCTCAAACTGTTTCTCGATGGCAAAGAAGGGTGGATACGCTTTTTCGGCGACGAGTCGGATGAGTGTCAGCGGCTGGGAAAAATCGGCCTGCGCACAAAACGCGGCCACATCCGGAAACCCCGGTGGCAAAAGATAGTATTCCCCGTCAAACCAGAATGCCTTCATGCTGACCTCCGAAACAATATTCAAACGTACATGCCCAGGACGTTCGCCCGGATTTCAAGATATTCTTCACAGCGCTCGGCGATCGGGGCGGCGATTTCTCCGGACAGGCACATCGCCCGGAATGCTGCCGGTTCCACGAACCGGAACGCGACCGTCTCCGTCGGCTGGAGGATGATGTCGGCCGGCAGCACATCTTTGACGACGGCGAACGTGCGGAAGTGACAGTCGCGGATCGTAAACGCCGCCACGGGCAATAGTTCCGCCGGCGTCACTTGGATGCCGGTTTCCTCCCGCAGTTCGCGGACGGCACCGGTTTTGGCGTCTTCGCCCTTGAGCGCGCTGCCGCCGGTGACTTCCCATTGCAGTGGAAACGTCTTTCCCGGTGCGCGTTGCGTGATGAGCATTCTGCCGTCGGGCGTGAGGGTGAGGACTTCCACCACGAGATGATACTGACCCCGGGGAATCCGTTCATCACGGATCAGGGTCCCTTCGAGCAAATTTCCTTCGACGTCATAGACGTCCCACAGTTCCAGCAAGATGGTCACCTCATGCGTACCGGCTTTCAAAGGCGGTGCGTTCTGCCAAGAAATTCCGGCTCTTGTTTCGATTTTACCACAAATCACGATTCAGGACAATGAAAAAACGCCGCCGTTCGGCGACGTTGGAACTGCGCTGGAGCAAGCGAGGGGAATCGAACCCCCATCTTCTGCATGGCAAGCAGATATACTAACCGTTGTATTACACCTGCATCGATCGCGGTTTCATTTTCAGCGCACTTATATTTTACCCAATCGGCCGCGATAATTCAAGCATTTTGTGAAAATATTTATTGCCGCGGGCAAGCCGTGCGCCGCCAAAGGCGGCGTCAAGGCAAGCCGTCTCACATCCGCATGTCGAGATATCCGAACGTGCGGACCTTGTGGTAATGGACGGCGATCATGACGAGGGCGATGACGGCCGTCGTCGTATTGCTGATGAACATCGCATAACCGAGGGCCACCGGGCCGATGTCCAGTGCCAGAAACAGGATCAGGAACGGGACCCGGAGCGCGAAGACGCGGATCGTATTGAGGATGAACGTGACCTTCGTGTTCTTGAAACTGACGAACAGCGCCGCGACGATGGCGATCGTCGACGAAGAGATCATCGAGAATTTCTCATAGCGGAAGATCTGGGTGATGAGCGAAACCAGTTCGGGATTGGCTTCGGTCGTGAACCAGGGGATGACGGCGTCAATCGAAAGGACGAGCAGAATCATGCCGGTGAAGGCGATCAGGATGGCATAGAGGTTGGCGATGCCATAGGTCTGGAATGCCCGTTTGAGCTTCTTTCCACCCAGGTTCTGGCTGGCGACGCTGACGGTCGTCTCCTCGAAGATCGAGGCGATCGCCCCGGGACCGCCGCCGAGGCGCATGGCGATGCCGAAGGCGGCGAGCGCCGTCAGACCGTACCGGGTCGCGAGGCTGTTGACGATGACGCGGCCGAAACTGAAGAGGAACCTTCCGGCGATCACCGGGAGGGAAAGCAAGAGGATCGGCAAAGCATAGCGTTTTCGGATCGTCAGGTCTTCGAGCCGGACGCCGATCGAGTTCTTGCGGCTGAAAACCACGAAGAAGGCAAGCGCCGAAAG
>CAZFHR010000176.1:0-3628 GCA_964519115.1 uncultured Candidatus Izemoplasmatales bacterium | reverse complement strand
CGCTGCTGCCCAAATACCGCGGCGGCGCACCGATGCACCGCGCCATTCTGGCTGGCGACCGCGAAACCGGCGTCTCCGTCATGTTCATGGCGACGAAGATGGACGCCGGACCTGTTCTGGCGCAGCGGGCGATCCCGATTCTGGACACCGACACCGTCGGGTCGATCGAAGCGAAACTCGGGGAAAGCGGATGCGGATTATTGCTGGAAGTACTGCCTAAGGTTTTCGCCGGCACGATTCAGGCCGTTCCTCAAGATGAAACGCAGGTCAGTTTCGCCTTCAACATCAAGGCTGAAGAAGAAATCATCGATTTCAACGGCACGATGAAAAACGTCTTCGACCACGTCCGCGGGTTCAATCCACGGCCCACCGCCTGCGCCGATCTCGACGGCCGGAAGTTCATCTTCCACACGGTCGCGATGGTCCCCTTTTTTGACCAAGCATCTCGTCAAGCCCGAAACGGCGAAATCGTCGCCATCCTTGGAAATGAAGTGCTGATCAAGGTGGCCGACGGACTGATCAAACCGCTCGTCGTGCAGCCCGCCGGCAGGACCGCGATGGAAGTGAAAGCCTACATGAACGGGGCCGGAAAAGGCGTATTCATCCCCGGCAAGATCTTTAATCACTTGTAAAAAAGGTTATGTTTTATGCTATAATATATATTCAAGACATCGTCGATCTGTTGAAAACAACACCGGAGGTAGAATGACAATGAACAGACAAAGAAACCTGTTTTCACGGGAAGAAATGTATCAGATGAACGTGGATAAACTGAAGGAACGGGGCGTCACTCTCGACGATATCGCCGAAGTCGCCTTCCGGCAGCAGTCCCGTTGGAATCCGGCCATTTCCTATCAGGAATGCAAAGAGTCCGTCGAGAAGATCCTGTCGCTTCGCGACGTGTTCCATTTGTTGTTGCTCGGGGCGGAAATCGATCGCCTGACCGAAGAAAAGGCATTCCGGGGACCAATCCAGGAAATTCTGGCATCCGATCTCGGTCTGTTTGGCATCGATGAATTGTTCGGCCTGGAACTGGCCGGACTTTACGGCACGATCGGCAAGACCAATTTCGGCGACATCGACGTCAACAAGCCCGGCATCATCGCCAAACTGAACGACGCCGGCAAGCATGATGGCCATTCCTGCCATACGTTCCTCGACGACATCGTCGGCGCCATCGCCGCCGCGGCGTCGACGCGCGTCGCGCAGGTCGAAAACGAAATCGAAGCCCGTCGCGATCCGTCGATCGTCGACCGGCCCAAACTGTTCTAAACCGTTTTCAAAGTATCGCTCGGAGGAGGTGGGGTCCGATGGATGATCGCGAGAAGACTCTGGATGAATTCTTCCGCAAGAACGACAGTACGCAAAAACGCAAAATCGCCAAGGATGCGAAGAAACCGGAACCCGCGAAGATTGATCAGTATTTCGAAGAAGTCGCAGCCAAGAAAGAGCCCGTAAAGCGTTCCTGGCTCGATAAAATCTATGATTTCTTCCGGATGACCTCCTTCAAGAATAAATTTGACGAGAAAAAGGTTGGCGTCAACCGCCGCCAGATCGAAGTCGAAGGCAAGACCCGCTTTGCTTTGTTCTGGAATCGTCTGAGCCAGTTCTTCATCAGCCGGTTCAGTTTCGAAGCCGGCGTCGACATCCTCGATGAGTCGTCGGTTCTGTACCGCCGGAACCTTGTCATCAAGAACATCCTTTGGGTGACCAACTTCGTCTTCATGCTATTCACCCTCATCGGCTCGGAAGGCATCAACGTTTCGATCAACGTCATCATCTCCGTCGTCATTTTCCTGATCATGTTCTTCACCAACCTTTCGATCAAGAAGATCATCCACGAAGATCCGAAATCGATGCAGAAGCAGATGATGGCCGAATACATCTCGGCAGTCTATATCCTGCTGATGGCGATCGCCGTCTATATCAAACTGAAACTGACCCTCGATCTGAGCGGCACGCAGTCCGAAGGATTCTTCAGCATCACGCAGGCGGGCTATTCGCTCATCTATTTCGCCCTCGTCGTGATGGCCCTGTACCAGGATTCGAAACTGCTTTCCGTCATGTTCAAGGTGACGATGATCGCGATGACGATCATCCACATCATCGTCGTTTATCCGCTCTACAACTATGGTACCCTGCCCACCCTGTGGAACTACATCCGTGGTCCGGTCCTTACCGATATCTTTCTTCGGACGCTCGTGCTCGTCGTCTTCATGATCGCCCTTTACTCCACGGCGCGGATCACCGAAGACATGAACAACAAGCGCAAAGAAGAACTGATCAAGCGGCGCGCGATGGAAAAGGATTTCAAATCCGTCGTTTCTGACGTTTTTGATGTTATTTCCGTCTACAAGCGGCGCGGCTCGGAAATCGAAGAACAAACGAATCAAGCCGCTGCCCGCCGAATCGCCGAAATGGCCTCCCGACTCGGCAACTATCTGGGTTATTCCCCGAAACTGTGCAAGGAAATCTTCGAATTCTCGACGATCCACATCGACAAGAACGATTCACTGTCGCTTGCCGACTATGATGAGAAGGATGTCCTGGATGAAGCCGACTTCCGGAAAATCCGGGAAAAGACGATCATCGGCTCCGTCATCATCAAACGCCTGCAGCTCGAACAGAAGGGCGAGGAAATCGTCCGCGCCCATTTCGAAAAGACCGCCGACGCCGATTTCATCAAGGAAATGAACGGCATCCAGAACAACCGCGAATCGCAGGTCATTCTGCTGGCGGAACTCTATGAAATCCTGCGTCAGGACCGGAACTACAAGCGCGGTCTCAAGCATTCGCGCGCCATCGACCTGCTGCAACTGGAATTTTTTCCCTATTTCGATCCCCAGATCCTTGACCGCTTCGTGAAGTACACCGAAGATTTCGAGGCCATGTATTACAAAGCAGCGCAACAGTAAGGAGCGGATTCCCATGTACAAGTATTTCACTTCCGAATCGGTCACCGAAGGCCATCCCGATAAAATCTGCGATCAGATCAGCGACGCCATTCTCGACGCCATCCTGAACGATGATCCGCAGGCGCGTGTCGCCTGCGAAGCCGTCGTCACGACCGGCCTCGTCCTCGTCGCCGGCGAAATCACGACGACGACTTATGTCGACATCCAGAAGATCGTCCGCAAGACCGTTTCCGACATCGGCTATACCCGTGGCAAATATGGATTCGACGCCGACAATCTCGCCGTGCTCGTCTCCATCAACGCGCAGTCTCCTGACATCGCGATGGGAGTCGACGAAACCGCCGGCCATGAACAGGGCGCCGGCGACCAGGGAATGATGTTTGGCTACGCGACGAACGAAAATCCGGAAATGATGCCCTGGCCGATCCTGCTTGCCCACAAGCTGGCGCGCCGCCTCGCCGAGGTCCGCAAGACCGATATCATGCCCTATCTCCGCCCCGATGGCAAGACCCAGGTCACCTGCCAGTTCGACGAACAGGGAAAACTGGTCCGCATCGACAAAATCCTCGTTTCCTGCCAGCACGCCCCGAAGGTTTCCCACGATCAGATCTTCGCCGACGTCAAGAAACACGTCATCGAAGTCGCGATCGATCCGAAACTGATCGACGCCGAAACGTCGATCCTGGTCAATCCGACCGGCCGTTTCGTCATCG
>CAZFHR010000175.1:0-3634 GCA_964519115.1 uncultured Candidatus Izemoplasmatales bacterium | reverse complement strand
GCGAAGACCGCCCTCATCGTCCAGTATTGCGTCATCCATGGCATCCATGACCTCATGACCGTGAACGAACTTCTGTTCGACCACGGCGAACCCGCGCTCGACGAATGAACTCGATTATCCAGGAGGTACCCCATGAACGGACATCATAAGCTTGCCAACGGGGTCGTCATCCCCGATATCGGTTTCGGCACCTGGCAGATCCCCGACGGCGAACCGACGAGAAACGCCGTGCTCGCCGCCCTTGACGCCGGCTTCCGGCTGATCGACACCGCCGCCATCTATGGAAACGAATCCGGCGTCGGCGATGCCCTCCGGGCGACCAGAATCCCCCGTAGCGAGATTTTCCTCACGACCAAGGTCTGGAATGGCGACCAGGGCTACGAATCGACCCTGAAGGCGTTTTCCACGAGTCTTGCCAAACTGGGCACCGATTATGTCGACCTCTACTTGATCCACTGGCCGGCCGTCAATCTCTATCCCGACTACAAGCAGACGAACAAGGAAACGTGGCGGGCGATGGAGAAAATCTACGTCGAAGGCAAAGCCCGGGCGATCGGCGTCTGCAACTTCTTCCCGCAGCATTTCGACGGGTTCTACGAAGCCGCAGTCGTCAAGCCGATGGTCGATCAGATCGAACTGCACCCCGGCAATCCCGCCGCTGACGTCGTCGCCTACTGCCATGCCCATAATATCCTCGTCGAGGCCTTCAGCCCGATGATGAAGGGCAAGATCTTCGATCTCCCGATCCTTGCGGAAATCGCCGCCAGGCATGGGCGGACCGTACCCCAGATCGTTCTCCGCTGGATCCTCGACCAGGGCATCGTCCCACTGTCCAAATCAGTCACACCCGCGCGCATCCAAAGCAATTTCGACGTCTTCGGTTTCCACCTCGATTGCGAGGACAATCAGAAGATCGCGACTCTGGCGGCCATCGGCCGCGTCGGTTCCCATCCCGATAAAGCAAGATTCTGATCCTCAGAGAATAAAAAGCGCATCCTGGAAAAGGATGCGCATTTTTTTCGGTGACTTATTTCTTTTCTGGTTTCGGTTCGGCCTTGACTTCCGGCGCCTTCTTCGTTTCGACGACCGGAACGGTCTTGATGTCTTCGCCCAGATACTTGGGCAAATCCATGCCCGCCATCTTGAACAGGTCGTTCATCGGCGGAATCGACTTCATGAGCGAGGAGGCGAAATTCGACGTCGTCGAGGTGCCGTCCTTGCCGCCGCCGTCCCAGACGGTGATCTTGTCGAACTTGAGGTTCTTGATCGCTTCGACCTGGGTGCTGACGAGGGTTTCGAGCTTGTCGGCGATGAGCATCTTGATCGCGGCGTCGGCGTTGCCGGCGGCTTTCACGATGTCGTTGAAACCCTGGGCCTGCTTGGAAAGAATTTCCAGTGTACCACGGGCCTGGGCTTCCATCTTGGCATAGGTGCCGTCCGCTTCGCCCTTGGCCTTGCGCCGGATTTCTTCGGCTTGGGCTTCGGCGGCGATGATGCGCTTCTGGCGGTCGATTTCTTCCTTGACGATGACATCGGCTTCCAGGGTCGCCTTTTCGCGGGCAGCGCGGGCGATTTCGGCCGTCTGTTCGGCGACGTAGGCGTCTTCGAGCGCCTTGGCGGCGGCGATCTTTTCGGCGGTCATCGCACGGCGGAGCGCTTCGGCTTCGATTTCCCGGCGGTTGGCGTTGGACTGTGAAATATGCCCGAGCGATTCGTTTTCGCCGGTGATGGCGGTGGAGTTGGCGCTGGCGACCTGGATTCTCTGGTCGCGGACGGCGTTCGCTTCGCCGATCGAACCGTCGCGGTTCTTCTCGGCGACCGTCTTCTTGGCGTCGTTGATGGCTTTGGCGGCGGCTTCCTTGCCGAGGGCCTGGATGTAGCCGGATTCGTCGTTGATGTCGGTGACGTTGACGTTGATCAGCCGGAGGCCGATCTTCTTGAGTTCGGTTTCGACGTTGCGGGAAACGGCCTCAAGGAACTTGTCGCGGTCGGTGTTGATTTCCTCGATGTCCATCGTCGCGATGATGAGACGGAGCTGACCGAAGATGATGTCTTTCGCCAGTTCCTGGATTTCGCCGAGGCCGAGGCCGAGAATACGTTCCGCGGCGTTCTGCATGATGCCCGGTTCGGTCGAGATGCCGACGGTGAAACGGGAGGGAACATCGATGCGGATGTTCTGGCGGGAAAGCGCGTTCTTCAGGTCGACGCTGATCGAAATCGGCGTCAGGTCGAGGAACTGGTAGGCCTGGATGACAGGGATGATGAATTTCGTGCCGCCATGGACGCAGTCGGCGGACTTGCGGGTGCCGTCAGAATTGTTCTTGACCTTGCCATAGACGACCATGATTTTGTCGGACGGACATTTCTTGATACGCGAAACGACGAAGATCAGAACGGTGAAGAGGAGGACGACCACGGTGATGATCAGTCCGGTGGGATCAAAAGCGAGGAATACGGGTGTCATGACAAATCTCCTTTATGGTTCAGATTTTTGATTCCGGTTCCGGTGATGCTTTTTTCGTGACAATAAGCGTTGTCTCGTTGACGACGTCAAGGATATCGACGGCCGTGCCGGTCGTCAGGTCCAAAAGATCTTCGGTGACGGCGTCGGCTTCGATGAACCGTTCCTGCATCGTCAGGGTGACCTTGCCGGAGCCTTTCCGGCTTTTGGGGACTTTGATGTAGACGGTGCCGATCTTGCCGATGGCGTTATGGTAATCGAGGTTGCCTTCGTTTTCGAGTTTCAGCGTCGCCCGGAACGCGAGGGCGAGCAGAAAAGCGGCGACGGCTCCGGCGACGATGCCGAAGAGGATGGACAGCCAGGCGCCGACCACGGTGTAGAACCCGTAGGCGGTCCAGCCGCCGATCGCCAGAAAGGCGAGCGCCCCGCGGAGCGTCAGGACGCGGAAGCCGCTGAACGCCGAAAGCGGTTCGTCATTGATGCCGTCGGCATTGAGATCGACGTCCGATGGGTCATCGACGTCACCGCCGAATTCGCTGGCACCGAACATCATCAGAATGAGAAAGATGATCATCACGATCGTGGCCGCACTCGCGACCGTGAACATGACTTGCTGGAAAACCGATAGTGCTTCCCACCATTGGGCCATGGGACATTACCTCCTTGGAAACAGATTGGTGATGTTGCATAGGACGTTTCTGCCTGGCGAAACCGCAAAAAGGGATTCTTCCAGGCATCAGCTCCAGATGTCTGCGAGTTCTGTTTTCAAGAACTCATAGCGGGCGATCAGCCGATCGAACACTTCGGCCATTTCCGCGACCGAGGCGACCTTGAGGGCCGTTTCCACGAGCGCGAAATCGTCAGCGTCGTAATCGCGATATCCGTAGCGAAGGCCGAAATCGACTTTCACGGGCCGGTATTTCAGATTGAACAGGACGCCGAGGTTACGGTTCAGGAACGAATAGTACGGTCCGAACGCCTCGGCAAAATTGTTACGGGCAATGCCTTTTCTCGTTTCCAGGATCATCAGGAAATCCGTCTGGGTGGCGTTATGGTAGAATTTTACGCCTTTAGCCCGCATTTCCGCTGCCGGAGTCGGCTTTTCGTTGAGAATCGGTTCCTTTTCAAACCACACTACCGCGTGTCCGTGCCGGTCGCTTTCCATGAATTTGT
>CAZFHR010000174.1:0-3647 GCA_964519115.1 uncultured Candidatus Izemoplasmatales bacterium | reverse complement strand
TTTACGTCGAAAAGAATGAAGTCGAGGGCTACCATGAGCGGCGTGACCACATGGACGAGGACGTCCTGGATCGTCCGCGGATCGTAGCCGAAGTCGGCGTCCAAGAGAAACGGCCGGAGCAGCAGATTGTAGACGAGTCCGGTGAGGATGATTCCAACACTCACCCCGCCCTTGAGGAACATGATCCGGCCGGTGTCGTTCTTTTTTCCAATGAAAGTGCGCACGAAGAGCCACGCGAAGAAGCCGATCACGACCAGGTTGCTCAGCGTCGTGAAATAGGAGAGCGTGGCCAGCGCATCGTGCGAATGATAAAGCAAAAGCGCCGTGCCGATGGCGGAACAGGCGATGAGGATGGCTTTCCAGAGAAGCGAAAGGATTTTCTTCTGTTTCATGGTTTCACCGCCTTCAGAATCAGGGAAAAGGAATGCATCAAGTCATAGGGCCGGAGGTCGAAGCCGCCGAAGGTTTCGATGGAACGGAATCCTGCCCCGGTGAACGCCGCGACGAGGCCTGCGGACGTAAGCGGTACAAGCGTCGTTTCGGCTTCGTAATGTTCGTTCCTGCAGGTCAGAACCGTCGCAAAGACGATCCTGCCGCCTTCCAGCCGGTAACGGCGGAAGAATTCCCGGCCGTCGTTTCGGATCGTGGGCAAGGAAGTCACCTTCGCAGCGAGGATGCGGTCGTAATTGACGATCTGGACGACCGTCGTCCCTCCCGGCTTCAGCGCCGCGAACATCTTCTGAATCATTTCGCTGATGGTTTCTTCATCCGCCAGATGGACGAGGGTGTTGCCGATGCAATAGATGCCGCCATAGGCGTTCTTTGCCGCCAGATCCCGGATGTCGCCGACACGGAATAGGACGTTTCCGCTGCCAACGGCCTTCTTGGCCCCGGCGATCGCGATCATCCGGGCGTCGAGGTCGATGCCTTCGACGACAAACCCTTTACTCGCAAGCGCCAACGCGTATCCGCCCGTGGCACAGCCAAGATCGAGAATCGGGCTTTCGGAAAAAGCACCGATCAGAAAAACCGCCGTCAGTTTCTCGGCGGGAAAGACCGCATCATAATGATCCGCGAAACTTTCGTATAGATTCATTGTTTTCCCATCCGATCAGATTTCATCGCTGTGGACGGTGTCGCACTCGGAAAAATCAGCGAACTTCCGGAAGCAGCGTTCCAGCGCCTTGCCAAGTACAGCGGTCGGTTTGACGTCGTCTTCCAGCCAGATATGGCGGACTTCCAGCACCTTCTCGCGCTTCAGCGTCCGCAGTTCGACGCGGCCGATGAACCGTTCGCCGAGCAGAATCGGCAGCGTGTAGTGGGCAAACTTCAGTTTGGCTGGTGGCGTATAGATTTCCCAGGTATAGTCAAAATCGAACATTTTGGCAATCAGCTTGCGGTCCCAGAGCATCCCATCAAGCGGCGCGAGTAGCGTCGCCTTTAACGGATACGGATGGTCTGCCATGGCTGCCTGTATAAAAGGCTGATCTTCTTTATGAAGGTAAAGCGGTTCATCGAATCCTTCGACTTCGACGGCGATGATCCGGTCAGTCGCGATGAGGGTATGGAAAGCCGCTTCGCGGTTGGCTGCACTCAGCCCTTCGGTGCCAAGAAAGGCATCGGAGCGCCGATTCCAAAGCAGGCCGACGGCACCGATGCGCCGCCATACGCGCCAGGCGAGATGATCTGCTTCTTCCGGATAGGGATCGGGAGCCAATAACAGTTCTGGTGGTAACAACCGTTTCGCCGGGGCGTAATGGCGGATCGTCCGGTCCTTGTGATGGATCATCAGTTCGCCGACAAAAAACATCGCTTCCAGCGTTGCCCGGGCGACCGAAGTCTCGCTCCAATACCAGTCCATCTTGCCAAGATCAAGAACTTTCGAATTGATGTAATCGGTCGATTCCAGCAGTTCCATGATCGCCGGCGAACGGTTCATAAGCGCATCGGCAACCCGCGTCCATTGTCGCAGATTTTGCCTTGTTCTGGCGAAATACGGCCAATCTTCGATCGCCATGATGGACATCATCTTGTCAAAGTGATCGAAGAGCTTCCGATCCTCATAGAGAAGTTCCTGTAGCCAAGGTTTCCGATACCCATCAACGCGCGACTGGAGTACGAGATCGGCGTTCATGCCACAGACGTCGACCGGATCGAACTGGATGCAGCTGGCCTCCCGGACGTAGTCGAGGACGCCCGCCTTGCCGGTAAAACGACGTTCCCCGAGCAGGCCCTGTTTCAGGAGCATGAAGCGGCGCGCGGCCACTTTGGTCATGATGATCTTTTCCATCGATTGCTCCTTGGGCATGTCATTACCATCATTATACCGTAATCAATCGGACTTTGCCACCGAAAAAAACTCGGCGTCACAGGACGCCGAGGGTTTTGCCGACGGATTTGAATTGTTCAAGCGCGTAATCGAGGTCTTCCTTCGTATGGGAAGCGGAGATCATCACCCGCAGACGACCCTTGCCGAGCGGGACGGTCGGAAAGACGATGCCCGAGACGAACACACCTTCGGCGAGCAGGGCTTTCGAAAACGCCATCGTCTTTGCTTCGTCGCCGATCATGACCGGGGTGATCGGTGTTTCCGAGTGGCCGATGTCAAATCCGAGTTCCTTCATCCCCGCCTTGAAATAGCGGGCATTTTCCCAGAGCCGGTCGGTGTATTCACCCGAGGTTTCGAGGATTTTCACCGCGGCGATCGCGGCGGCGACGGAGGCCGGCGGAATCGCCGTCGAGAACAGGAGCGGGCGCGCCCGGTGAAGCAACCATTCCTTGACGTTTGACTTCGAACAGACGTAGCCGCCGACGACCCCGACGGCCTTGGAAAGCGTGCCGATGACGAAATCGATGCGGCCGTGCAGACCGAAATGATCGACGGTTCCCCGGCCGTTCGTGCCGAGGACGCCGCTGCCGTGGGCATCGTCCACATACGCGAGCGCATTGTAACGATCGGCGATCGCGACGATTTCCGGCAGTTTGGCAAGGTCGCCGTCCATCGAGAAGACGCCGTCAGTGATGACAAGGACGCTCTTGTAGCTGCTTCGCATCTCGGCGAGGATCCGTTCGAGGTCTTTCATGTCGCTGTGTTTATAGACCGCCTTGTCCGCCTTCGACAGCTTCACGCCGTCGATGATCGAAGCGTGGTTCAGTTCATCGGAGAGGATGAGGTCGCCCTTGTCGGTCACGGCCGGGATCACGCCCGTGTTGCAGTTGAGGCCGGATTGGAACACCGTGACCGCTTCTTCGCGTTTGAAACGCGCGAGGACGGTTTCGAGTTCTTCCATCAGGTCCTGGTTGCCGACGATGGTCCGGACGGATCCGGCGCCGGCGCCATAGGTCCTGAGCGCCTTCTCCGCCGCCTTGATGACGCGCGGATCGGTCGCCAATCCGAGATAGTTGTTGGCCGACAGGTTGACGACCGTGCGATGGTTGAGATCGATCGTGTTCTTGCAGGGGCCATAGTTAACCGGGAGCACCCGGTAGACGCCGTTCTTCTTCAGTTCGGCGATCTTTTCATCAATGTAGGCTAATTTGTTCATGCGTGGTCCTCCGGGATCAGAACGATTTTTCCCGAACGTCCGGATGCCATCAGTTCGGCGGCCTTGTTGATATCTTTTAAAGGGAATACGTGGGTGACGATC
>CAZFHR010000173.1:0-3703 GCA_964519115.1 uncultured Candidatus Izemoplasmatales bacterium | reverse complement strand
GTATTGACCTTTCCCCTATTTATTGAGATAATACATAATTTGGTATTATTTTCCCATTTCATTGATGTTGGAAAAGTTGAAGCTGAAATAGCCTGTATTGAAACAAGTATCTCCTATCTTTGGAGTGCGCTTGATGATCGATTCAGAGCGGGACTTGAGCACGATATAAATTTGGGAAATTTTAAGGGTGGAAAAATAGACACCGAGGCACCAAATCTATCAAGATTTTGCTTAAGGAGGTTTAAAAATGGAGTATTTATCTAGGAAAAAAACGGGAGAAAACCGGACTGAATTCAAGAATATTTTCGACCAACTGAATGATGCAGTGGGCGACGATTGGAGTTTAACTTACAAACTGGTCGGGAGCGCAAGAAGAAATCTTGTTCTAGTTGGAAACGAAGGCTATGATTTAGATTACCATATTTATTTAGTTAAGCATCCGAAAATGGACGCAAAGGAAACGAAAGAAGTGTTCAAATCAGAGATTGATAAGATTGTATTCAACATGAATCTCACGGCATGTGAGGATTCTACTCATGTACTGACTACAAAAAGACTTGAAGGAGATAAACTCATATATTCGTACGATATTGCCATTATGCAAAAAAGCAAAAAAGACGAATATCTCATTCTAAAGAATGATAAAGCGAACAATGGAAACGGACCATATCATTATGTTGAGGTTCCGAAGGCATCTGAGTTTGCAGAAAAGTATAATCAAATAAGCGGAAACGAACAATGGAAGTTATTAAGAAAAAAGTATAAAGCAAAAAAGGAAAGCCAACAGAATCTCTCAAAAGACAAGAGGATTCACTCGTTTTCCTTGCTCATTGAAACAGTTAACGAACTCTGATCATGTAAAGAAATACATTTATTTTGAATCGGGACCATTGATTTTATGCACAATATATGTTTTTTGCTCTTAATTTTCGATAAAAAGTAAAGCAATTCAGTGTGCTCGGTGCAGTCGGTTACGGAAACATAGGTTATTCCCTTATCATATATCGATAAAATTCCAATATACAGTTGAATAAATAAATTAGAAATAACTGTGTGTGTTTTCGAATTTCCAAGGAGAAGTACGCCCCTATGATCAGTCAAAATACGACTTTGGAAAGTTATCTGAATAACGGTATTGAACGACTGGTGAAGAACGCGATCAGGGCTTCCTGGAAGAACCCGCGCCAATCACTTTTTTTCTTGCGTTTCGCAGGGATCGTAAAAAAAGCGGCAAAGATCCGTCAGACGTTCGCGGATAGCGGCGAACACATCCCGTCGTTTCTGATCGCCAGCATCGCCAAGAACTGCAACCTCCATTGCGCCGGCTGTTATGCCCGGGCGAATCAGTCCTGTGACGATTTACCGGCGAATGAAGAACTGCCCGCCTCTGAATGGGAGCGCATCTTTACCGAAAGCGAAGCGCTTGGCATCCAGTTCATCCTCCTGGCGGGCGGAGAACCCTTGCTTCGTCCCGATGTCATCGAAACCGCATCCCATCATCGCCGCATCCTCTTTCCGATCTTCACGAACGGAACCATGATTGACGAAAAGGTCAGAGTCTTATTTCTGAAGAACCGTCACCTCATTCCGATGCTGAGTCTGGAAGGCGACGCCCTGGCGACCGACTTCCGTCGTGGCAAGGGCACCTATGCCACCGTGATGAAGGTCATGGATGATTTAAATCGAGACGGGCTTGTCTATGGCGTCTCGATCACCGTGACCAGGCAGAACTTGCAACAGGTCACGGGTGACGACTATCTGACAATGCTGGCGACGAAGGGTTGTCGTGTCGTCATCTTCATCGAATATGTTCCGGTCGGAAACGACGCTGTAGAACTTGCTCCGGGGGACGCCGAACGAGCCTGGATGGAAACACGGCTTGCCCAGGCAAGAGAGGCTTATTCCTCACTAATCCTGATCGCCTTCCCCGGCGATGAGAAGAATTCGGGGGGCTGTCTGGCGGCGGGAAGAGGATTCTTCCACATCAACGCCGATGGAAGGGCCGAACCCTGTCCATTCTCGCCCTATTCCGATACGAATATGAAGGATGTATCCGTACGTCAAGCCTTACAATCGCCCTTGTTCCGGAACATCCGCGACGGACATCTGTTGTTACAGGAACACGTCGGTGGCTGCACGCTCTTCGCACAGGAAGAGCGGGTCAAGGCGATGTTGAAGGAAGAAAGCAAATAAGATAGACTAAAAATGACGAACACCACATAAAAAAGGGGCCGGCTTCCGTATGGGAAAGCCGGCCCCTTTGTCTTTGATCGTATTCATTCATGGTAATGGACGCTTGCCAGTTCCTGAATTTCCGCAAGCGACAGTCCTAGGGCCTTGTAATATTCCAGATCCTTCTTCATCTTTTCCGCGGCCATTTCGTCGCGTTTGTCCTGCCGCTTCCCGGGCGCCTGCGGCGTGACGAAGCAACCCTTGCCGACGATGGTGTAGATCAGACCGTCGCTTTCGAGATCTTCCCAGGCCTTCTTGATCGTAATGACGCTGATCCGCAGTTCCAGGGCGACCGAGCGGATCGAAGGCAGGCAGTAGTCGCCGGGCAGATCGCCGCGGAGGATCTGCCGGCTGATCTGTTCATAGATCTGTTTATAAATCGGCACTTCCGAAGCGCTGACGATGTTGATCTGCATGATGAAACTCACAGATCGACGTTTTCGAAGCGGGCAGCTCCCCGACGGTACGCGAAGACGATCGACAGAACCCAGACGAGGATGCCGACAAAAAGGATCGGCAGATGGGCGAAGGCCATCGCCGGATCGCTGGTGTCGAGGAACGTCTGGAGCGGTCCGGGGATCCAGACCATGAGTTCGGCCGCCGCATAATAGACCAAGGCGGCGGCTCCGGCCATCAGGAACGGGATGCCGATCTTGTAGGCGGTCTTGTAGAAGTTGGGGATGAACACGACGTTGAAGACGGCGAACATGCCAAGGGCGAGGCCGTAGAAGGCGACGTTGGGTTCGATTCCTGTTTGATTGCCGATACTGGCGTATAATTTCAAACTCAGTATGGCAAACGGAACCGTGATCAATAATTGGGCGAGTTCGATGGCGGCGACCATCAGACAGCGGGACTTGACGACATCCCTTTTACGGATCGGCAGCGTTACGGTGAAGAAGATGTCCTTGTTTTCCCTTCCATTCAGGAATACGAAGAAGATCGAAAGACACATGTACATCATAGCGACATAGCTTGGATAATTCGGGATCAGCAACATGAGACCAAACGACAGGAAGATGAAAGTGGTCGGATGCATTGCCAGCTTCCATTCCTTATACAACAGGTTCTTCATCGTCTTCACTCCCTTTCGATGTGGATCATGACCGACTCGAGGCTGGCCGGGTGATCTTCGATCCCGGCCGGGGCGGGGAGATCTGCGGTTTTGATCAGGGCTTCGAATCCGAATTTGTGCTGGCGGCAGCCGATCAGCTTCGCTTCGAACTTCGGCGTCAAAAGATTGCTGGGACCTTTGACTTCGCGGTACGAATCAATGAACTCGTTCTTATCGCCGCTGGCGAGAAGTTCCCCATCCTTGATATAGGTAATGAAATCGGCGCATTTCTCGAGATCCGAAGTGATGTGGGTGGAAAACAGGATACTGTGCTCGCCGTCGGCGATCAGGGTCTGGAACAGTTCCAGCAGATCGTCGCGGGAAACCGGATCGAGGCCGCTCGTCGGCTCGTCGAGG
>CAZFHR010000172.1:0-3706 GCA_964519115.1 uncultured Candidatus Izemoplasmatales bacterium | reverse complement strand
TCCGACCACGACCACGACGGAATCCGTCGTCACGGCAGCTCTGGTGGCCGCCAAAGTCGAAACGGTCACTCGGTATCTGAACGCCATGGAAATCATGTTGGCCGAGAAGACCGAAACCGAGTATAAAATCGTCGCTTCGGAAACGGTTGGATATCAGTGGCTTCTGACCTATTCGACGATCGATCTGCTCGGCAACACGCTTGAATATGAAATTCGCTATAACGAAGAAGTCGATCCGGAAAACGCCAACCGGCACCTGATCACCGGCGTCATGGCCTTCGGCGACGTCGAGTACGCCATGTCGGGATCGGCCGTCATCGACGGCGAAACGATCCGGACGACGTTCCGGGCCGAACTCGATGAAGACAATTACGTCACCGTCTCGGACGAAACCGACGCCGATGGACAAAAATACCGCTACACGCTAGTTCAAAACGGTGAAACGACGCAAAACGTGACGATGCGCCTTCAGCGCGAAAATCAGAAACTCGTCGCCACGCTTGCCTGGACGACGGAGGCCGAAACGGCGGAATTCCGTTTTCAGAAAAAGACAACCGGCGGCCTGGAAATCCGTTATCGCTACCTCTGCGGCGGCGAAGAAGAAACGGGAACGATGGCGGTCGACGTCGAATACGATCAAGAGCGCGAAACCTTCTGTTACCAGTACGCCGTCGATGCCCAGACCGGCAATCACATGGGTCATTCCGAATACTCCGGTGACCGTTCTAACAAGACCGGCATGAACGGACACCACTCCGGCATGATGGGATCGATCGGCTCTTTCTAGAGTCAAAGCAAACAAAAATCACTTTCCGCAGCCTCGGAAAGTGATTTTTTTTAGTGGTGATGGATCGGGGTGCCACCGCTCTCCGGCAAGCACTCGGATTCCGTGCAGACGGCGGACCGGGGTTCGCACTCAATCGTCGCATGATGAATGCCGAGCCCTTCCAGCTGGTCGCGGATCCGGGCGCGGATGGCGGCGATCGCTTCCGCAGTGCTGCCATCGGCGATGACGACATGCATCGTGGCCAGGGGATTGACACCGTCCACGGTCCAGACATGCAGATGATGGACGTCAAGAATTTCCCTGTGATCGACGACGGCGGCCTTGACAGTCTCCAAGTCGATGCCCCGCGGCGCCTTTTCCAGGAAGACCGCCATGACTTCGCGGATGTTCTTGAAGACGTGGAAGAGGATGTAGACCGTGAAGACAAGCGACAGGATGGCATCGAGGATGGGGATGTTCCAAAGGACCATCGCCAGGGATCCGAGCAGGACGGCGATCCAGCCGAACACGTCTTCGAACAGATGGAGACTGACGGCTTTTTCATTGGCGGTCCGGCCTTTCGCCGCCTGCGTGGCGGCGATGCCGTTGACGACGACGCCGACAACGGCGAAGAGGATCATCCAGTCGGCGTGGACCGGCTGCGGATTGAGAAGCCGGGGGATCGCTTTGATGATGACGACCGTCGCCCCGGCGACGAGGATGAGCGAGGAAATCAGGGCACCAAGCAGGGAGTAGCGGCCGTAACCGTAGGTGAAGCGATCGTCGGGCTTCTGCTTCGCCTTGCGGTCGAGCAGCCAGGACAGGCCGATGGCGAGCGAATCGCCGAGGTCGTGGACGGCATCAGAAAGGATCGCCATCGAATTCGTGAAAAGACCGCCGACGAGTTCGAAGACGGTGAAGAACAGATTCAAGAAGAATGCCGTCGCAAGACGGCTTTTCGATTTCATGGGACGATCACCTTTTCTCATTCATTATAGCACCGTTGCCGGCAAAAAACAAAGCATCCGACCGTCATCGGACGACCGGATGCAGGAAAGATGTCTGTTCACCAGGGCAGCGGCCGCAGGCGGATTTCACGGTCATGGAGTTCTTCCAAGGCGCGTTTCTGGGAATCGGGAAGCGGATAATGAAGGGCGGCCAGATTGTCGTTCAGTTGGCGGATCGTCTTGACTCCGGGAATGAGGCAGGCGAAGGCATCGTAGGAAAGCAGGAAGGCGAGCGCCGGCAGGCTGATGTCTTCCTTGCCGCAGATATCCTTGACCGACCGCACCAGATGGGCGCGCCGTTCGATATCGGCGCGGCTCCACCGCGAGCGGATGCCGGTGAAGATCGACTGTTCGTCGTATTTGCCTGACAGCCAGCCGGAATCGAGCGGCACCTTGGCGATCAGGAAAATCCCCGCGGCTTTGACCCGTTCGAACAGATCGCGCGGACTCTGGAAGAAAATGTTGAAGAGGATTTCGACGACGTCGACATGGAGATGGTCAAGAACGGTTTCGAGCTCGTCCCGGGTATCAATGCTCACGCCATAGGCACGGATCAGTCCCGTCTTCTTCAGCCGAGCCAGTTCGGTGAAATGACCGGTCTCGCCGCGGAGGATGTCAGAGGACGGATTGTGCAGGAGGACGGAATCGAGATAACTCGTTTTCAGTCTTCCCAGACTTTCGCGGAGCGCCGGTTCGATCGCCTCGACGCGCCAGTCGGACGTTCCGTCCGCCTTGTGGCCGAATTTGGTGCTGATGACAATGGCATGCCGGTCGCCGGCGATCGCCTTGCCGATGATCGTTTCGCTCAGGCCGTTGGCATATCCCGGTGCGGTGTCGAAGAAATTGATGCCCTTGTCGATGGCGGAACGGACCAGACGGATGCCGTCGGCTTCTTCCATTTCGCCCCAGAATGCAGTGTTGCCGAGCTGCCACCCCCCAAACCCGATGCGGTTGAGGACGACTCCTGGTTTGCCAAATCGTTTCAGTTCCATAATAACGCCTCCCTGAACACCTTCATTATATCATCGATGGAGCAGAACCCGTGATGAACGCACTTTCCATGAGGAAACGGATCCCGGCTCGCTTCAAGTGATGGATCCGCCATGACTCGAACGCTGGAATTTCATTTCTCCAGCGGCATGATGATCTTGAGAAGCCCTTGAATGAACGGGGTTTTATGAAGAATGTAGGCATCGATGTCGTCCGGGAACAACCGGGCACCTTCCACTTTGATTCGACTATATTCGGACACAGCCTCAGGATGGGCCCGCAGATAATCCCGGAACGCAAGATGCCGTTTCAGTTCTACCGAATCCCGGGCGCAGACGTACAGATGGTGTTTCATGAGATGGGGCTTTTCCAAATACTTGAACACTTCTCTGCCCGGTATGTCCTGATCGCCGACATGCGAGTATCCGACCGTGGACAAATGGTCGCATACCTGAGCGAAAACGCCGGCGTTTTCGATGACGACATCGATGTCGATGACGGGTTTTGCGGCCAAACCGGGGACCGAAGTGGATCCGACATGTTCAATGGAGAGCGCCAAGGAACCGAGCGCGGATGCGATCTCGGTACGGATTTTCTGAAAGGCAGCCACCCATCCGGAATCATAGGCGACCACACTGATATGTCTTGTAATCATGGAATCCTCCCTGCTTACATGTTGAGTATATCGATATCGTTGATTTTGCTTTTATGGGGATTCTCGACAGGTAAGTGACTGCCGGAGCCCCCGCCGAAGTCGAGGTCGAATCCGTCGCCTTCCGAGATCACGATCAGGACGATCACCGTGACCAGAAGGAACGCTCCGAGGGCGGCAAAAGCGATATGAAGAACCAGTTCTTTTCCATCCTTGGCCACGATGATGAGAGGAAATATGAACAGAACGACCAGCAGAAAGAAGAAAAACAGGAGCGAATAGAATATGGAA
>CAZFHR010000171.1:0-3717 GCA_964519115.1 uncultured Candidatus Izemoplasmatales bacterium | reverse complement strand
AAAAGGATCGGCTTGCGGATTTTGACGGAAGATTAGCGGTTCCTTTCCGATTGGGTGTTCGAAGCTGATTTCATAAGCATAAAGACCGAGTGGCCCGCCGGCAAAGTGGGCATTTCCATATTTGGCGTCGCCGACGAGTGGATGTCCTTCATGAGCCAGTTGGACACGGATCTGATGGAATCGGCCGCTTTCCAGTTTGATGTCTAGCAACGTCTGGCATCCTTCATCCGTTTTCGCGACACCGAGAGAAAGGTAGCTCAGGACGGCTTGTTTTCCCGTGCCTTCGCCAGCGATGACTGCCGTCCGGGCGGTTTCATCCTTGACGAGCCAGTCAATCAGCGTTTTGCGGGTTTCTGGTGGAATTTCGCCTTCAACCACGGCATAATAGCGTTTGGAAAAGGCGCGGGTCCTGATTGCTGCCGAAAGACGGGCGGCCGCCTTGGACGTTTTGGCAAACACCATGACGCCGCCGACGTTGAGATCGAGCCGGTGAACAAGACCGCAATAGACATTACCTGGTTTCTGGTACTTGACCTTCAGGTATTCCTTGACCATCGAAAGCATGTCGGGAAGATTCTTCCCGTCGGCCTGAGAAAGAACGCCTGCCGGCTTGACGCAGACGATCAGATGATTGTCTTCGAAAAGTACGTTCAATGTCATCGGTGTCCCCCCTTTTGGGCATGATTCGTCATCCGAGCGCGACGTCGAGGATCATCATGATGACGAATCCGATCATCAGGGCGATCGTACCGACGTTTGAATGACTCCCAAGCTGGGCTTCCGGTATCAGTTCTTCGACGACGACATAGATCATCGCTCCAGCGGCGAATGCCAGAAACCACGGCATGATCGCCGTGAGCTGCGAGGCGAGGATGATGCCGATGGCGGCGAACACCGGTTCGACCGCACCGGATAACGTCCCCATCAGGAAGGCCTTCGGCGACTTCATTCCTTCCTGCTTGAGCGGCAGGGAAATCGCCGCCCCTTCCGGAAAGTTCTGCAGGCCGATGCCGATCGCAAGTCCCATCGCCGAAGCCACGAGGGCGGGATTACCGCCCTTAAGGGCGAAGCCGAACGCCAACCCGACGGCGAGGCCTTCCGGAATATTGTGGAGGGTCACGGCAAATACGAGCATCGTCGTCCGTTTCCAGGACGCGCGCAGGCCTTCGGGCTTGTCGCTGTCGAGGTGAAGATGGGGAATCAGGTTGTCGATCAAAAGCAGGAAAAGGCCGCCGGCGAGAAATCCGACGGCAGCGGGAATCCATCCGGGGATTCCGGTCGCCTCGGCTTCGTCGATGGCGGGAATCAAAAGCGACCAGACCGAGGCGGCGATCATGACGCCGGCCGCAAATCCGAGGAAAATCCGCTTGAACAGATCGCCCATCGCCTGTTTGAAGAAGAAAACCATCGCGGCGCCGGCGGTCGTCATGATGAAGATGAAGGCGATGCCAAGCGTCGCCATCCAGCCGTTTGATATGCTTAGTAACATGTCGTCTCATCCTTTCGTGACATCATTGGTAATTGATGGAATGGGTCCAAGGCAAAGGTACCGGGAAAATCCGGGTCAAAGTCGCGGCGAGCCGCGGGGAGGCGTTGGCCGGGTAGGCTCCGGCGCATCCGAAAACAATTTTCACGAGTTCTTTGGAATCGACGATCCGTATGCTTTCTTCTTGATCACGGATGACGGCATCACCCGCATCCGTGGTAAAAGAGCATGTCGTCAGGCGGTCCCCGACGAGGGTCCGGAAATAAGGTGCGAGCCGTTCCATGAGACCGGCAAAATCGATGATTTTAAGACTGGCGAACTGATGGATCGGCTTGACGCACGCTTCGGGGACGAACCCAAGCAGGCGATCGTCGGGAGCGCAGGCGAAATGGATCGCCGAGCGTCCGTATTTCTCGAGCAGAAGCGGGAAAGCGGCGGCGATCGCGTCGCGGGCGCCGGCGAATTCCTTGATGCCGAGTTCGGGTTCTTCTTTTCCCAAGACCAGAATGGCATAGGCGACGATGACGCCGTCCGCCAGAATCGTTTCGAACGGATAAGTGGCGAAAGTATCCGGATAAGTCTGGCCCCGGATCAGCATCCGGAACTCGTCCGGCCGGCGCACGAAGCGCACCGGTTCGCCCCGATGCACGCGTTCGACGGCGGAAAACAAGCTGTCCTCATAGCATTTCAGCGTCACGTTCCCGATTCGATCGAGATCGGTGCCGGGGACCAAAGCTTCGCGCATGTCGCCGGCGAAGCCCGATCCGAATTCGGTATAGATGCCGCCCTCGCCGGAAATCACGATGACGTGAACGCCTTCCTCACGCATCTTCGCCTCCGCGAGGCGAAGCAGCCGGGAAGCGATTTTCTGACCCCGGAAGGCCGGATCGGTACAGACCGCTCCGACCGAGGCGACCAGAATTTCGGCATCGCCGATCCGAACCGGGGTGGTGTGATGGTTGACCATCGAGACGACGGTTCCGTTCTCGACGGCGATGAACATCCGCCCGATGTTCGCTTCCCCGAACAGGACGGGAAACTGTTCGCCCATGTTGTCCTTGAAAACCTGACGGGCAAGGCGGATCGCATCCGCCCGTTCTTCGCTGCGACAGCTACGAAGTTCCATGTCACGCCTCCAGGGAACGGACAAAAGCCGCAAAATCGACGGTTGCACCGGTGACGCGCGCCTGCTCAGCCGCAAAAGCGAGCAGATGGGCGGTCACGGACTGGCCGGCATCGGCCACATCCTTGTTCAGTCCGGATGCGACGAGTCCGACGAACGCCTTCATGATGCCGTAATCGCCACCGCCGTGGCCATACTCCGGATTTTCCGTGGCGATGACTTCTGGTTCGTCTTTCCCAAATGTGTAGAGTTCCAGAATCCCCTTTTCCATATGCCCGCGGATTTCCCCGCGGGTCCCCATCAGTTTGATCGTCCGGGTGTTCTCGTGGGTGAACGCAGTCATCGTGAAAGCGGCGGTGAGACCGCCAGCGAATTCGATCGCCACGACCTGATGGTCGACGACGTCATTGTCGCAGCGGTAGACGCAGCGGCCATAGGGTCCTTTGGCGAGCGCCCGTAGCAGACTCGCGTCGCTCATATCGTTTGATACCGGTAATTTCATCCAGTCGGGCGCGGCGAGATAAACTTTCGGCGCGAAGTAGGGACAGGTTTCGGCAACCGGACAGCCATCCAGGCAATACCCCGGGGCACCAGCGGGGGCATTTGCACTTTTGAAATAGGAGAGCGATCCGAACGAAGCGACTTTGACGGGATCGCTTCCGGCGAACCAGAGGAGAAGATCGAGATCGTGGCAGGATTTGGCCAGGATCATCGGGCTGGAACGACGGGAATTACCCCAGTTGCCGCGGACGTAACTGTGCGCCTGATGCCAGTAGGAGACGTTTTCGTTATGCTGGATCGTCATCAGTTTGCCGATCGCCCCGGAAGCGACGACCTGCTTGATTTTGGCAAAGAAAGGGGTATATCGGAGGACGTGGCCGATCATCAGTTCGATCCCGAACCGTTGCGCGGTGGCAGCGAGGCGGATGCACTCGACGGGATCGACGGCCATCGGTTTTTCCAGGAAGACGTGATAGCCCTTTTCCATCGCTTTGGTCGCCGGAATGAAATGCATGTTGTCCTGGGTGCAGACGAAACAGGCGTCGGCGAATTTCGGTCGGGACAACAATTCTTCATAACCCGGGAACTGGGCTTCCGATCCGATGCC
>CAZFHR010000170.1:0-3727 GCA_964519115.1 uncultured Candidatus Izemoplasmatales bacterium | reverse complement strand
CGGTTCGGTCGATGGGTGTAATAATGGGCGAGTGTTTTCCGCGGCTCCAACGGCCGCGTTTCGTCGAAGGGGATGCCGTTCCGTTTGAGCAGGAGCGGGAATCCGGAAAGGACGATCGCCGTCCGCGTCGCTTCGCCGCACTTCAGGTGGTCGGGATGGATTTCCGATGATAATCCTGGATCCGGACAGAACACGATGTCCGGTCCGATGCGCGCGAAAATGCCGGCCAAGGCGCAGGCGAGATCCCAGACATCATACTTGCCGCCGTCGGGAAAATCGAGGAAAACCGTTTCCGCGGCGCCCAGCATCGCAGCCGAAGCTTTGGTTTCCCGTTTCCGCGTCGCTACGAGTGCATCGACTGCGGTCGCACCATCCATCGATCCACCGCCGCCATCGGTACAGACGATGAACGTGACGCGGGCGCCGGCAGCGCTTAGATAAGCGGCGGTACCGCCGGCTCCGACCTCGATGTCATCGGGATGCGGTCCGACGAAAATGGCGTTCATATGACCGGGAATCTTCGGGATCGGTGCCATCCATTTCAAAAGCGAAAAGCCCATCTGCCCCACTCCGTTTCCAATCTCTTCAACGTCATTATAAGCGTTTTGGCATTCGATGTAAAGCGGTTGTGATTTCCGCAGCCATTTCGTTGGGCAGGATGACGAGAATCGAGTATAATAGAACTGGCAAATGAAAGAAGGGACCGCTCATGGATAAATCAGTCGAAGCTTTGAAGACGGCGCTTGGCGCCATCGTCGATCCGAGCCGGGAAAAGACCCTCGCAGCCACCGATGCCCTGAAGCACGTCGGTATCGACGAGGAAACATCGCAAGTCAAATTATTGATCGAAGTCGGTGTCAAAGCCGCGGATTTCACGGCGAAGATCACCCGTGCCGCCGCCAAAATCGTCAAAATCGATTTCGGTTTCCGCAGCCTCGTGGTCGAATATGAAGAAAAAAGGGCGCCGGCGCGCCCAAAGTCACTGCATATCATCGGCATCGCCTCCGGCAAAGGCGGCGTCGGCAAATCCTCCGTTACGGCGAATCTTGCCTATGCCCTCACTTCACTCGGGCAGAAGGTCGGCGTGATCGACGCCGATGTCTATGGAGCGAACCTGCCGATCCTGTTTGGCATCGCCAACGCCGCCCTCGATGGAACGGCGGATGGAAAAATTTTCCCGATTCACCAGGACGGCATCGAAATCGTCTCGGCTGCTTTTCTGATGGAACCGGGCAAAGCCCTGATGTGGCGTGGTCCGATGCTCACCAAGGTCCTCAAGATTTTCTTCGAGGACACCCTGTGGAATCCCGATTTGGATTTTCTTCTCATCGACCTGCCCCCGGGAACGGGCGACGTTGCGATGGATGTCAAGACGTTTGTTCCAGGGGCGAAGATGGTGATTGTCACGACCCCACACGAAAGCGCTTCGCTCGTGGCCATCAAAGCTGGCTATGCAGCCAAGCAATTGGGGCAGGAACTGATCGGCGTCATTGAGAACATGTCTTACTTTGAAGTCGACGGAGTTCGGCATCGCATCTTCGGAAAAGACGGAGGCGACATGGTCGCCGGCAATCTCGAAATCCCGCTCATCGGTCGCATCCCGATCGGCCAGCCGGCGGGAGATCACCGTTCCGTATTCGCAGACACCGAGCCGATCGGCATCGTCTACCTGACGATCGCTAGGACGATCATGCGTTCATTCGGACTCTGATCCTTCCGGTTCTTCGTCGGTTTCGCTTGGCGTATCACTTGCCGCATCTTCCGTTTCTTCCGGTTCTTCCGCTCCCGTGATCCGGCGGATGATACGCATCATTTTTTGGGTATAGGCGATGGCGTCTTTATACCGTTTTCGGCTTTCCAGAATCTCGACGACGGTCTGTGTCGCCCTTTCTAGAAGGAATATATTCGACATTGCTTCGGCATAGGGCAAAATCTGATCGATCAGGAACTCCTTGAGTGCGAGCCGGTCACCGGCACCGAGGAGCGAAAGCCAAGTGGCGAAGTCGATGGCGTGACGTGGTTCGTTCTTCAGGAGGTCCAGACAGGCGGAGAACCCCCCGCGGTCTGCTTTCGCCAACAGATGTCGACCTTTGAGAAATTGCCCGGCTGCATAGTAAAATGATCCCGGTTGGATGGAGGCGACTTCGGCCACCGGATCGATTCCGTTCAAGGCGCGGATCAGATGATAGCGATCGACGAAGGACGGCCGTAACAAACTGACCATCTCCCGATTCAATTCAGCCGGCACGCGCACGCCTTGAACGCCGTCGAATTCAAGTCGGAACAGATTGATTTCTGCGATCCGGCGATAATTTCCCATCCGCATATAGGTCGCTTCGGCAGTTTGAGCAGCGTTATAGGCTTTGCCGTAACGGCGGGTCCGACCATATCCGATGAATTTGAAGTAATCGGCGATCGGCGCCAGTTTGAGAAACGAAAACTCCGTCCGGTCCAGTTCTTCAAGAAGCCTGATGCCGTTCCCGGGCTGACCGAGGACGATCATGCCGGCCGCCGTATAAAGCATACAGACGCCGAAGGTGAAATGATCCATCGAATCCAAAAAGCGGCTCAATTCGTCGCTGATGCGTGAGATTTCCTTTTCATCTTCGCGCAGCACGTGATGAGCCAGCCGGCATAATTCGGTCAGAACGCCGAAATCAACGTTGCGGACTTCATAATATACGCGCGCAAGCGCATCGGCATCACCGGTGATGAACCCGTCGAGTGCCCGGTCGAACAGCCGGATTTGCTCATCGATGTTCATTTCCAACGTATACTCCATGTTCATCCGCTCCATGATCATCGTGAGGCTATCCTCGTTGACGGCGATCGAATTCGTTTCCATTTTCGATACATACGTATTCGAACAGATGCCTTTGGCGAGTGTTTCCTGCGTCAGATGAAGTTCCTTGCGACGCTTGCGGATGTGCAATCCGATCGCACGAAAATAAAACCGGATTTTTTCTGCCCTCCGCCGAGCTCCGTCTTTCCGAAACCGTACTATCATGATTTGGCTCCTCCCCAGCGATTCTGATAATCTGCGCTGTGGTCTTGCGACCTGATAGATATTATATAATAATCTACATCCTTTTGAGAAGATATTTATTTTTGAAAAAATCAATTATTCTTCAAACCGGAGATATTTACCATTCAATCTACCCGGTAAACTGCCCGAACATCATGAAAACTCCCGCCAAACTTCATTTTGGCGGGAGTTTCTTATGATGTGATTTGCGGTTCGGCGCAGAAAGCGACGAAGGGACAATGTCGGCATTCCGGTCGCTTTGCCTTACAGAAGTGGCGTCCGAAAATAACCAGTTTATGATGAAGTTCGATCCATTGATTGGCGGGAAAGTGTGCCATCAGGATCGCTTCGATTTTTTCCGGGTCGTCTTTTACACTGGCGAAGCCGAGCCGATACGCAACGCGGCGGACGTGGGTGTCGACGGCGATTCTGGGCACATGGTACCATTCGCTCAAAAACACGTTTGCCGTTTTCCGACCGACACCGGGGAGACTTTCCAGAAAGTGCTGATCGTTGGGAATCGTCCCGCCCGCATCCCGGATAATGCGGCAGACGGCCTGGATATTCTTCGCTTTCGTTTTGAACAAGCCGAGATGGCGGATGGCGTTTTCCAGATCCGCCAAAGGCGCATCGGCAAACTGTCCGGCATCGTGATAGCGGGCAAACAGGGTCGTCGTGACGGCATTGACGGCAAGATCCGTC
>CAZFHR010000169.1:0-3760 GCA_964519115.1 uncultured Candidatus Izemoplasmatales bacterium | reverse complement strand
CATCGAGTACAGCCAGTTATAGTTGATCTGGAAGACATCGGATTCGCGCCCGCGTTCCAACTTGTTGTACAGGGTCGTCTGATAGCCCGACCAGGTCGACTGGTCGGCTACCACCGAATACTGCGGATAGCGTTCCTCGAACAGTTCGATTGCCTGATACGTGGCAATGTTCCGGTCGGTCGTTCCCCACCAGGCGAACGAAATGACGTTATCCGTGTCGGTTTCCTTCCCGCAGGCGGTCGCGAGCATTCCAAGCATCAGGATCGCAAAAAGCATCAGTGTTTTTTTCATCGGTAGTCTCTCCTATGCGGCAGTCGTGTTTGTTTTAAGCCAGTCGATTCCGGATCCGGAAACGGTTCCGGTCGGATAGGCGGCGAAGGTTTCGGGAAGAAAAGCGACGTCTTCCAGTTCGTATTCATAAGGGATCACGGAATAATTCCGGAATCCGAATTCGAGCTTGGCATAGGTTCCGGCATGGACCCAGAGGGTATTCGCATCTTCACTCGAGCCGAAATAGTCCCTCGTGGCGGTGCGAAGCGAACTGTCGAGCACCTGATATTCGCCCGAATATTTGATGTCGAGGGAGGTTTCCTGGTGGTTTTTGATCGGCGTGGAGACATATAGGAATATGCTGTTCTCCATCAGCACCGCCCCTTGTTCGGTGGTGACGATGCCCTGATTCACGAGCGAGGCGGGCGAACCCGAGAGCCGGAAGGAAAGCTGATACAGTTCGGTATTATCGAGCACGACCTGGTAGAGATGCGCATCGCCCTTGCGCAGACGCGGGAACCGGTCCTGCAGATTGTACACCTGAAGATGATGGAAGGTTGCGGTGATCGACTCGAATCCGGTACCGTCGGTCGTATTGCCGAAATTGAAGCCCTTCTTCTGACAGCTGGCGTACCAAGCGACATCGGCCTGAGAAACGCCGGCGTCGCGGATCGAGTCATAATACGGGTGGGAGCCCCGGGTTTCTTCGAGATAGGCGATCTGCGCCTCGACGAAGGCATTGGGACGGAAATCGAGTTTCGACCAGGAAAGGGTGATGTCGCCGCTGTTGGCCTTGACATCGCAGATGCCATCATAGGCCTGGGAAAATTCGAGATGGTCAAGCCAGATGCCGCGGCTGTCCTCGATTGTGAAATAATCCCAGTCGTTGGTCTTGTAACCACCGGAATCGATCTCATCCCACTCCCAGAGTTCGGAGAAGGAAAGATTGCGGATGACGATGTCGTTGGATCCATCGATCAGAAAGCCGGCGTGACGGATCGAAGCGCCGTTTTCCGAATAGATCATCAGTCCCTGGAAACCGATCAGTCGGACCTGGCCGACGCCGGTTTCCTTGAGCGTCGGATGCAGAAGCGGATCATGGGAATGCTTACGGTAGACATCGGCAAACCCGGCAACGCTCCTGCCGGCCGCGGTGGCGGCGGCGGAAACGATGAGAAAGCCGAGGTCGAGATCGGCGGTGATTTCGATGATGGCGACATCTTCGGCCATCAAAGCATCAAGAAATTCGAGCTCCGAAGCGACGACATAAATGCCGCTCATCACATCGCTGCGGTCAGAAATCGTAAGGGAGGCGAATCCGAACGGGCTTTCGAATCGGCTGAAATCAAGCGGTATCGTCGCGGTGGAGATGGTCGTGACCGATGTCGTTGTCGTGATCGGAAGCGTAGTGGTGACGGATTGGGTTCCCGAAAGGCTGGTCGTCATCCCCGTTGACAGGGATGTGACGCTTCCCGTCGTCGTGGTTGTGATGGCCGTTCCCGACGTACCGGCTGATCCCGTCGTCAGAATGGCGGTCGTCGTGGTCGCAGCCGTTGTTGAAAAGTCCGTCGTCGTCGCGGTGCAGGCGACGAAAGAAAAGAGTAATATTGGTAAGAAAAGAATCGCAATGATCTTCTTCATCGGGTCTCCGCCAATCGTCTATATATGCGAACGGTGTTTATCATTAATATTATATCTCATGCGCGCGTGATTGTCAACGCTTTCATGGCAAGAAACCGACTCTCGTCCTTAGGAAATAGAACACAGATCAAGGGAACAAAAAGGACCTACGATCAGGGATCGTACGCCCTTTCGGGAACATAGTTCCCGTCTTTGTCTTGCAAGGAGGCCTGAAATGAAATCAGGAAGGGAACGTGAAGGCTTGGAGTTCGGCGAGTTTCGCCGCATAATCCCAGACATCCACGAACGTCACGCCGCCATTCGCCGTAGCGAACACGACCGCTTTATCGGTGAAAAGCGCGGCTTGTTCGAGGGTCAGCGTTTCACCGTTCGTCGTCGTTGGCAGGGTCGCACTGAGCGTATCCACATTCTGATATTCAAAGAAGTCGACGTTGACATTGGTCGGCAGGATGCCGCTCATCTCCGTCCATCCGCGGGCTGAAATGTGAGCTCCGAACGTATTAGAAACGTAGGCGATGGCAGCGTACTGATCCCACGGACGGCCCAGGTCGACCGATCCGGCGGGAACGCCTTCGGCAGCCGTGAATGTATTGTGATAGAACACATAGCCGTAATCGACGAGGTTTGCCGTGGAAACATTGTAGCCCTTGTTCGTCGCCAGACAGCCGGTCGAACGGAGCAGCGAATGAATCACGCAGTCTTCGAAGAAAGCGGGCCCGGCGTTGCCGAAGATGAAATCGACGATGCCTTCGATATAGCAGTTATAGTACCACTGCCGGCCACTCTTGGCATACAGGGTATCCTGCCAGCCAAGGAAGTTGACGTTGTAGAACAGCGTCCGGTCGGCCTCGATGACGATCGCCACGCCCTGCTTGTCGGCGATTGATGCACCGTTGTAGTCAAATCCGTTGGCAAAGGTGATGTTCTTGGCCATGAAGTTATAGGCCGACGACTTGACCGCGACCGACGCCGAACCCTGGGTTCCCCAGGCGACACCCTGCGGATTTGGCAGTCCGGACGCGGCGTCATAGGTGATGATCGTCGTCGCCTTGTCAGCGCCGATGATCGTCGTGTTCGGCAGTTCGATCGTGATCTTTTCGTAGTAGGTTCCGGCTTTCACGTAGATGATCTTATTGACGGCGGCGTCAAGGCCCAGGTCTTTCATCCAGGCCAACGCCGATTTCAGCGTTTTGAAGTGGTACATGCCACCGGTATAATCCCCTTGGGCACCCGCATACGCCGCGTCGACAAGGAAGGAAATCTTGTTTTCGGTGACCGTATAGTCGCTGGCGATGTAGTGGACGTAAACCGAAACGGATGGAAACGTCTTGTAGGTGATGATGAGTTCATACGTGCCGGCGATGGCGGCGGTGACGCTGGCGACATCGATGCTATAATCTTCCGGGTTAAGCCAGATAAAGCTCGCATCGCTCAGAACCGCCTTGACGACGAAATTGGAATAGTCGATTGCGGCATTCAGCAAATAGGTATCTTTGAAGAGCAGCACATCGGCGACGATGCCGGTGACTTCGACGACGTCGATCGTAAACGATTTCGTCTCGTCCTTATAGGTCACGGTGATCGTATAGGTTCCGATCGCCGCACTCGTGAAGGCCGTGCTGTCGACGACATAGAGCAAAGGATCGAGCAACAGGCTTGATCCGTCGGAGAAGTTCGCATAGACGGTGAGTCCGGAAAGATCGAGCGTTTCGCCGAGGAGATAGTAGTCGACGACGGCGTTCGTATTGATCGAGAAGCCGGTTTCGGTGACTTCGCCGCCGGCGGTGTTGAGGACGATTTCGCCCGATGACCACGCGAAGATCGTCTGGTTCAGGCCACTGGCGAGGAA
>CAZFHR010000168.1:0-3768 GCA_964519115.1 uncultured Candidatus Izemoplasmatales bacterium | reverse complement strand
CCGGACCGCCGCGACGATATCGACCGGGGTACCGACGCCCATCAGATACCGCGGCTTGTCCACCGGCAGCAGGTCATCCATGTAGGCGAGCACCGCATACATTTCGGCCTTGGTTTCGCCGATGGCAAGACCCCCGATCGCATAGCCCGGAAAGCCGATCTTCTGCAGTTCTTCGGCGCAATGCTCCCGCAGATCGCGGTGCGGACCGCCCTGGACGATGCCAAAAAGCGCCTGTCCTTCGGGATTCTCGTGCGCAGCTTTGCCGCGGGCGGCCCAGCGGATCGTCCGCTCGACCGAGGCTTTCATATAGTCATAGGTGGCATCAAACGGGGGGCATTCGTCAAAGCTCATGATGATGTCGGCACCCAAACCGTTTTGGACGCGGATGCTGTCTTCGGGCGTCATGAACAGCTTTTCACCGGAAAGGTGATGACGGAATTCGACGCCTTCTTCTTTGATCTTGCGGATTTTGGAAAGACTGAACACCTGAAATCCACCCGAATCGGTAAGCATGGCTCCGTCCCATTTCATGAACCCGCGGACGCCGCCGTGTTGGCGGATGATCGCTTCTCCCGGTTGGAGCCAGAGATGATACGTATTGCTCAGAATCAGGCCGTCACTGACGGCTTTCGTCTCTTCCGGATCCAGTGTCTTGACCGTCGCCTGGGTTCCGACCGGCATGAAAACGGGCGTTTCGATGTCGCCGTGGGAAGTATGCAGGACGCCGGTACGGGCCTTGGTGTCGGTAGAAACGTTCGTTACTTCAAAGGCGAACGGCATAGCGCTACGAAGCCGGACGGTCAGAGGACCGTGCCGTAGACGACACCGGTGACGCCAGCGGCATTGCCTTCGTCGGTATCGATGTGCATCGCGGTCGCAAAATCGGCGCGGACGCGCACGACGACGTCGCCGAAGATGAGCGAGCGGCCCTCGGTAACGACTTCGACCTGGACGAGTTCCTTATCCTTGACGCCAAACAATGCCGCATCGGCGGGCGTGAAATGAATATGTCTTTTGGCGATGATGACGCCTTCGGAGACGGTGATTTCGCCTTTGGGACCAATGATTCTGCACGGGGAACTCGCTTTGATGTCGCCCGATTCGCGGATCGGGGCGACAAGCCCGATCATCCGGGCATCCGTGAGCGATAGTTCGATCTGGGTATCCTTGCGGATCGGTCCGAGAATCGAAATGCCGGCGATTTCCTTTTTCGGTCCGACGACGGTGACGCGTTCCTCGGCGGCGTATTGACCGGGTTGGGACAGAGGCTTCTTGACCGTCAGCTGATAACCGGGGCCGAAGAGCGTTTCGAGGGCAGCCGGTGACAGATGAACATGGCGTGCGGATACTTCCACCAATACTTTGCGTTCCATATAAAATCCTCCTGGATGAACATTTTTTTATTCTATTCCATCCGGAAACCCCAAGTCTACGGGGATCCGTATTCTAATCATGATGATATTTGTATAAACGTCCCGATCCGGCCATTTACCTTAATTGGAAGCACGGAAGAACATCGCATCGCCAAACGAAAAGAAACGGTATTTTTCTTGGATCGCCGCTTCATAGGCATGCATCACGACCGCTTTGGTCGCGAAGGCGGAAACGAGCATGATCAATGTCGATTTCGGCAGATGGAAATTCGTGATCAGGCCGTCGATGGCACGGAATTGGAAGCCCGGATAGATGAAGATGTCGGTCCAGCCGGATGCGGCTTCGAAGCGGTCGGATTTTCTAAGCATCGTTTCAAGCGTTCGGGTGGTCGTCGTTCCAACCGCGATGATCCGTCGTCTTTCGGCTTTGGCGGCGTTCAGAATCGCCGCGGTTTCAACACTGACCGCATAGAATTCGGAATGCATATGATGCTTGGTCACGTCCTCGACGTTGACGGGCCGGAAAGTGCCGAGGCCGACATGGAGGGTGATCGCGGTGACGAAAACGCCCTTGGCACGGATTTTTGCGAGCAATTCCTTGGTGAAATGAAGACCGGCCGTCGGCGCGGCGGCCGAACCGACGACCTGGGAATAGACCGTCTGATAGCGGTCGCGGTCGAGCAGTTTTTCATGGATGTAAGGCGGCAGGGGCATCTCGCCGAGACGGTCGAGAAGTTCGAGAAACACGCCTTCGTATTCGAACCGGAAGCGCCTTATTCCTTCTTCGCCGATGCCGATGCAGCGCGCTTTGAGCAGACCGTTTCCAAACGTGATGACGGAATCGGCTTTGACCCGTTTTGCCGGTTTGGCGAGGGTCTCCCAGACATCGTTTTCTTCCTGACGCAACAGAAGGACCTCGATGACCGCAGCGGTGCCCGCTTTTACGCCGGTGAGGCGTGCGGGCATAACCTTCGTATCGTTGAGGACGAGCACGTCGCCGGCTTCCAGATATGCCGGCAGATGGGAAAAATGGTCATGTATCAATGCAAATCCGTCACGTTCACAGACGAGAAGCCGCGAACTCTGGCGGTCGGGAAGCGGCGTCTGGGCGATCAGTTCGACGGGCAGATGATAATCGAAATCGGCTGTTTTCATATCAGAACAGACTGCCTTGATAGCCTTTCTTCACGTGTTGGTATCCCTTTTCCGTAACGACGCGGCCGCGGGGGGTGCGGCTGATCAATCCCTTTTGGATCAAATAGGGTTCATAGACGTCTTCGAGCGTGAGCGGGTCTTCACTGATCGACGTGGCGATCGTTTCGAGACCGACCGGCCCGCCATGATATTTTTCAATGATCGCGACCAGATATTCGCGGTCTTTTCCATCCAGACCGGATTCATCGATTTTCAGTTTGTCAAGTGCGGTCCGCGTGACTTCGATCGTGATCACGCCGTCACTCAGGACGTCGGCGTAGTCGCGGACCCGGCGGAACAGCCGATTGACGATCCGAGGTGTACCGCGACTGCGTTTGGCAAGCTCGCGGATGGCCGTTTCGGCGATTTCGCAATCATAGATTTTCGCCGTGCGGCGACAGATGATTTCCAAATCCTGATCGGTATAGAACTCGAGTTTGTGGACAATGCCGAAACGGTCGCGAAGCGGTCCCGTGAGATCGCCGAAGCGCGTCGTGGCGCCGATCAGGGTGAATGGTGGCAGATCGACGCGGATCGATTTGGCACCGGAATCCTTGCCGACGACGATATCGATGACGAAGTCTTCCATCGAAGAATAGAGAATCTCTTCGACGATTTTCGGCAACCGGTGGATTTCGTCGATGAAAAGAACGTCCCCGGGTTCGAGTGACGTCAAAATAGCCGCGAGATCGCCGGTCCGTTCGATCGTCGGTCCGCTGCAGACCTTCATGTGCACGCCCATTTCGTTGGCGATGACCTGAGCAAGCGTCGTCTTGCCAAGACCGGGAGGACCGTACAGGAGCACGTGATCGAGCGTTTCCTGCCGCATGCGTGCGGCCTGAACGGCGACTTCGACCATTTCCTTGACGTTCAGTTGGCCGATGAACTCCGTAAAATGCTGCGGCCTGAGGGTCGCTTCGATTTCATCGTCGATCAAAAGGCCGTTGGATACCATCCGCTTGTCCATCGTCTGCACCTCACTCCTATTATACCAAATCGGCCCTGAATTTAACCCGGTTATTTTCTTGTTGTTTTGTTGAAAAATCGACCGTGATGGACTATAATATCAGTAAAGGTTTCAAATGGGGTGACAGAATGGCTGAAAAGCGCGTTGTCAAGCCTTGCGAATCTGATTCGGCCGTCCCCGCTGCGGAACTTTACGCCGCGAAGCGGAAACAGATTGCCGATTCAGTCCGTGAAA
>CAZFHR010000167.1:0-3771 GCA_964519115.1 uncultured Candidatus Izemoplasmatales bacterium | reverse complement strand
TTCTCGATCGTCGGCCGGCCGTAGGTTTCCGGATCCATGAAGCAGACGAGGTTCGTCTTTGCTTCTTCATAGAAACGTTCATACAGTCCGGATTTGAGCAGCCCGAGCAGATATTTGTATGTCATGTGAAGAAAGTTCGACTCGCGTTCCAGCCAGCCCTTGGTGAAGGCGCGGATGCGGCCGATTTCGTGGCCGCAGGCATCAAGATCGGCGGAAGTCTTATACATCTTCAGTTCGGCATCGTACAACCCGGAAGCCTTGATTTTCGCCGCCATCGCTTCTGCCATTGCGCGTTCGGGATGGGCCTTCAGATAGCGGGCCGGTGCCTCGAGGAAATCTGGCAGGCGGTGATGGCTGAAAGCGGACACCTTTGCCAGCGGCAGGCCATAATCGCCGATGAGCGGCGATCCATCCGCCTGGCACCGCGTTTCCAGTTTCGTCGCTTGGTAATAGAAATAAGTCGGGAGGATGCCGTTGCCGATCGCAATCGCCCGTGCTACGGCCGCATCAGCCGCAGTCACCATCGCCGCGACGAGACCGCAGAAATCGCAAGAAGCGACTTCGACGGTTTTGCCGGCGCAAAAACGGATCGCTTCCCGATAGGTTTCCCGCAGCGTGGACGTTTCATCCCAGCGCGTAAACGGGGGTGTCGCCGTGACGGCCGCGAGGCCGCGGGCGAACGCCACGAAGACTTCCGGCAACGTATAGGTTCCAGCCGGCGCCGTTTTCAGAAAACGGGCGAGCCTTCCGAGTTCGACGGTTTCGCTCATTCCTGATCCGCAGATGCCGGGCAGGCCGTTCATCGCGTCGTTCCAGCCGGGTTTGTTGGCTTCCATTTCGATGCCGAGCCCTTCCGGATCGAGGAGTGCATACTTGTTGACGGCGAGGACGAAGAGTTTCGAGGCAAGGTTCGTTTCCACGACGCCTTCCGCCCCTTTCAGCCAGTTCGTGCCGTGTTCGGAAAGGCCGCAGCGCTGGATCTTTTCCCGGTCGGGATGGCGCAGGGCGCCGTATTGCCGCAGTTCGCCTTTCTTGTCGACGACGTATTTCTCGCTTCGCGGCCGCACCGTGACGGGACTGTCGAAATACCGGTAACTGCGGTCGTTATAGAGCAGGGCTTCTACCTGATCGGGATACAGATCGAGATAGCGTTCGACGAGGTCGAGGAGATAGGTCCAGTGATCGGTCCAGTAACCTTCTCCGAACGAAGCTTCGATATACTGAATCGCCGGTTCCAACACCATCTGGAACAGGGCATCGTCGCCAAGCGCCGTCTTCGCGCCCAGCCGCTCCATCGTATTGACGATCGAACCGGGGGTGAAACGACCAGACAATACCGGAATCATTTCCTTGGCACCGGTCGTGAAACAGCGGGCAGCGAGTGCCGGAATCAGGGTCTTGTCCTTGATTTCGAATGTTGAGCCGTTGATGCTCAAAGGATTGTATCCATCGGCCTGGATCAGGGAAGCGAACACCTTGATGCCGTAATCGCCGGTTTCGGGATGGAAAAAGACGTCGTTACGGCGGTTTTGGCAGACATCCCGGAAATTGCCGTTGCCCTGCGAATAGAATTCCGGGGCGATCGAGAAGAAATTGTAATCGCGCTCGAGATCGCCGTGCTTGCGGCTGTACAGGTAATAGACGAAATGGTTCGTTCCGGCCGAAATCGTCAGCGGGTAGCCGCCGCGCAAAAGATTGTCGAGGTAGTTCTGACGGATGCACTCGTCGAAGACCGGGAACGCCGTTTTCGTCTTCACGTCGCCGAGGAGATCGTCGATCACGGCCGCGGCTTCTATCCGTTTCGCTTCGAACCAGCGGTGGGATACCAAACCGGCCTTTTGATGGACGGCGGCGACGTCGTGGGTATGGCCGATCAGCGTGTCGATGCAGAGTCTGGCGCCGGGAGCGAGGGTTTGCGTCGTTCCCGTGAAGCCGCAGGGAACCTTGTTCGCCGTCGCCTGGAACGAAGCCTGCAAAGCCGCCAGCGGCAGCTTTTCGAAAGCGGCGGCGTGATTCATCGCCGTATCGTATCCATAGACGAGATCCATGTCGGCGATCGGGGTCGTCTGGACGCCGTCGACGAACGACAGGTAGAAATTACCGTCCTTGACCTCCCGCGTTTCTGCTTCGTCGCCGGTAGCGGAGCGAAGTTTATAGAAGGCAAAGCCGTCTTGCAGGTTGGCGACGTCCATCCAGCTGCGAAGCAGGTTCGACATCGACTTATAGGCGCCGTATTCGATGCCGGCGGGTAGAATCTGGCTGATGCCATCGAGAATTTCGAGCGATGTCGCGGTTTTGCCGATGTTTTCGATTTCGACCATCCGCACGAGGGCGGCGAGATCGTCGCTTGGCAGACCGTAATAGGTGACTTTCACGCGAAGGCCAAGTTCAAGGTTCTCTTCCTCAATCGTAAAGGCACTTTGTCGGATCGCCATCTTCCGTTTTGGTCGTTCGTCTTCCGGTTTGAAGATTTCATGAACGACGCCGTCCTGTTTCACAAAGGTACGAAACCCGATCTTCGAAGTATACAGATAGGCAAGA
Source organism: uncultured Candidatus Izemoplasmatales bacterium (assembly GCA_964519115.1). Taxonomy (GTDB): domain Bacteria; phylum Bacillota_I; class Bacilli_A; order Izemoplasmatales; family Hujiaoplasmataceae; genus UBA12489. Next base: position 1,230 of record CAZFHR010000167.1, on the reverse strand, counting down.
TTGCCCGGATAGAATTCGAGGATCGCGCCGTTCTTGTCACGCAGGCCGAACGAACAGATACCCTGACCGCGATTGACGTAAAAAGCCCACAGGGGGACGCCGCGTTTGCCGGCAAGCCCGGGAAGGAAGCTTGCGAATGTTTTCTGGCGGTCGTAGTCGGCAATGACGAATGCGTGGTCTTCGAAGCGGTATGCTGGTTTATTCATGGTGGCACCATCCTGTTGTGTAACGCGTTTCACACACTCATTATACCGCATTGAAAACCGTTTATCAAGCCAAAAAGAAAGCCATCCGCGGGCGATGGCAGGGTTTTATTCAGGCTGTGATCGCGAGCGCATGCATGATGACGGATAGAGCGAAGGAAAGCAAAAGACAGAGGATGTCGACTACGGGTTTGCCGCGGAAACGGGTCCGTCTCACGATGAAATGCAATGGCATCCGAAGCACCGTCGCCCCTAGGAGCAGATAGAGTTCGGCGTATCCCGTAGGGCCGAGGCGGTCACGGGCGAAAAGAATGGCCGGAACGCTCAAAAGATCAGCGAAGATCATCGCCAGAATCGGTAAAGACAGCATCGTCGCTTTTGCGAACAGTCCATCGTTTTTTGCCAATCGGGCGCCGACGAAGGGATGAAACAGAATCCAAAACCCAGGGATGCCGACACACAGGACCAGATAAACGGATTCGCTCCGGAACGAAAAGAAATTGACGATGATCCCAAGCATCATCGCGAAGAAAGCCCACAGTCCGAGGTAAAGCCAGCCGTTTTCCTTCTTCACGCGGCGGAGCCACTTCGGGAATTCAACGATTTTAAGCAGCAGTTTCGTGATCACCGGATCAACCCCTTTCCTTTCCCATTATACACTAAAAACGAAAAAAAAAGCAGGGGAATTCCCCTGCCTCATTCTTGCGGATATACGGATGCTTGTTTTTTATCTCTGCCGAGCCGTTCGAACTTGACGATGCCGTCGATCGTGGCGAACAGCGTGTCATCCTTGCCGATCCCGACGTTCAGTCCGGGATGGATTTTCGAACCGCGTTGACGATAAATGATCGAGCCCGCAGTGCAGAATTGGCCATCCGAGAGTTTTGCTCCCAGACGTCTGCCGGCGGAATCACGACCGTTTTTCGTCGAGCTGACTCCCTTTTTGGAAGCTTCGCATTCGGTTATATGTAAATTCAAGATCATGAATTACACCTCCAGTGTGTGTGATGCTTATAGGTTGATTTCC
>CAZFHR010000166.1:0-3789 GCA_964519115.1 uncultured Candidatus Izemoplasmatales bacterium | reverse complement strand
CGAAGACTTCACTGGCGTCTGCATCGAGCCGGCCGTGATGATCTGCCAGAAATAGGCGTTGTTCAGATGTCCGTTCTGATCGATTCCAGCAGCGTTCACGGTCAAATCGACGACCGACGCATCGGTCAGGTCAAGGATCGGCTCATAACCGCGCGGAAGCGTATCTTCGTCGGAAAAAGACCGCGCTTCGAGCAATCCGGGAATCGTCCGGAGCCGGACGGGATGGCCGTCAGCGACGCGGACCAATACCCATTTCGCCCGCGCGACCGCAAGGATTCCCACATCATCGCCGATGACGTAGCAGCGCTCGATCGCTGCCGTTTCCGGCGGCTGAGCCCAGGTTTCGATCACTAGCGTCGGTGTCGGTCCGGGGGTGCGGTAGCGTTGGGCTTTGACCCGGACCACGACCCAGTAGAATCCTTTTTGCTTCAGGCATTCATACCCTTGGCCGATCCGTTCGTCATCGTGCCCCGCCGCTTCACCAAGCCGCGCCTGCAAGGCGGAAAGATCGGCATAGGAAGCGATCGTTTCGCGATGGTGATCAGCCACGGTTGCGCCTGACAGGATGCTCCTGGTTCCGCTGCCGGATCAGGCACTCCGGGCCGTTGCCGATGAGATCGGTCCGTCCCGCCTTCTGGAGCGCTTCCCAGACCAAATCATAGTTGTGGGGGCTCCGGTACTGGATCAGGGCCCGTTGCATCGCCTTGTCGTGCGCGGATCTGGGCACATAGATCCGTTCCATCGTCCGCGGATCGAGTTCGGTGTAGAACATCGTCGTCGACAGGGTACCCGGAGTCGGATAGAAGTCCTGGACCTGTTCGGGGTTGTAGCCAAGATCGCGGATGTATTCGGCGAGGATGATCGCATCCGGCAGCGTCGAACCCGGATGTGAACTCATTAGGTAGGGAACGAGGTATTGTTCCTTGTGAATGTCTTTGCTCAGGCGGATGAACTTCGCGACGAACTGGTCGTAAAGCGCCTTCCGCGGTTTACCCATCGCCGCCAGAACGTTGTCGGAAACATGTTCGGGAGCGACTTTCAGCTGCCCGGAAACGTGATGCTCGACCAATTCCCGGAAAAAGGCATCGTCAGGATCGTACATCAGGTAATCATAGCGGATGCCACTGCGGACGAAGACTTTCTTGACGCCGTCGAGACCGCGCAGGGTTCGAAGGACATCGAGATACTCGGAGTGGTCGACCTTGAGGTTCGGACAGGGCGTCGGATGGAGGCATTGGCGCTTGGCGCAGACGCCATATTCGCTCTGCCGGTCGCAGGAAGGTGAATTGAAATTGGCAGTGGGGCCGCCGACATCGTGAATGTACCCCTTGAAATCGGGGGATTGGACAATCTTTTCGGCTTCGGCGACGACGGATGCCTTGGAACGGGCCTGAACGACGCGCCCCTGATGCATCGTCAGGGCACAGAAGGAACAGCCGCCGAAACAACCGCGGTTGATCGTGATCGACATCTTGATTTCATCCATCGCGGCGATGTGACCGCGACGTTCAAGCATTGGATGCGGTTCGCGCATGAAGGGAAGATCGTATACGCGGTCAAGTTCTTCCCGGCTGAGCGGAAACTGCGGTGGATTTTGGACGACGTAGAGGTCTCTGTAGGCTTCGACGAGGGGCTTGGCCGAAATCGCGTCGGTATTTTCGTACTGGACCATGAAGGATTCGGCATACACCTTTTTCCCGGCGGCGATGGCTTCGAAGGCGGGAAGCAAAATCGCATCGCGGGGGATGCGTTCGCGATCCGCGGTCTTCCAGACAGTGCCGCGAAGATAGACGATATCTTCCGGTTTCATTCCCGAAGCGAGACAGTCGGCGATTTCGACGATTGCCGTTTCCCCCATTCCATAGACGAGGAGATCGGCTTTCGCGTCGATAAGGATGCTTTTGCGGACGGTGTCGTCCCAGTAATCAAAATGACCGAGACGGCGGAGCGAGGCTTCGATTCCACCGATCACGATGGCAGCCGTCGCATCGAGCGAACGAATAATGTTAGAATACTTGATGACCGCCCGGTCCGGCCGTTTACCCATCGTTCCACCCGGAGTGTAGGCATCGGTCTGCCGGCGTCGTTTCGCCACGGTATAATGATTGACCATGGAATCGATATTACCGGAATTGACGAGCCATCCGAGCCGCGGCATGCCAAACTCGAGGAACGCTTTCGGTTCCGAGACGTCCGGTTGCGACAGAATACAGACGGAATAGCCGTGACGCTCGAGAATGCGTGCGATGATCGCCGTACCAAACGAAGGATGATCGCAGTAGGCGTCGCCGGTGACGAAAACGAAATCCGGGACGGTGATCCCGGATGCCAGCATTTCATTTCTGTCGATTGGTAAAAAGGGCATGTTCACACCTCCGTGCGGCGGAACGTTTCCCCGAGTTCCTTCCGGATCTTCCGGTAGTCGGGGACATGTCGTAGCAATGTCGTGTAAAAGCCCTTTCCGTGATCGGGATGGGCGAGATGGACGATTTCGTGAATCAGGATCGCTGCCAGATATCGTTCTTCATAGTGGGCGAGGATGGAATTGAGGTTGATCGCTTTCGTTTCGATGTTGCACGATCCGAACCGCGTTTTCATCAGCCGGGCTTTTATAATGATACCGGAAAGATTGATGTCGCGGCCCAGCGATGAATCAAGAGATGCCAGCAGGATCGTTGCTTTTGCGACGGTTTCCCGTCGGTACTGTCGTTCATCCCAGCCTTCCGGCCGGGCGACCACATGGCCCCACAGCAGCATTTCTCCGTTTGGAAGGACGATTTTTTCTTTCAGGACGTTTCGGGCCTTGCGGATTTTTGCGGCATTGCGCAGAATGAACGCCTCGATCCGCACGGCATCGATGCCCGGATGGGCGGTGATCCGGAGCGATCCGTCGGCCTGAATGCGCAGATAGGTGTTCCTGTTGGCTTTCCGGACGATGATGTAGGGAACGGATTCCCCAGCGATCAGGACCGCTGCCATCGATAGCCCCGGAGAAAGGCGGCGACGAAAGCGGCCGTCCTGATGCAGACGTCGTTGACGACGTCATGGTATGCTTCGATTTGGCTGTCATCGTCGATGACATCGGAGATGCCGCGGATGACGACGAAGGGAATTCCGAACTTGATCGCCGTCAAGGCGACGGCCATGCTTTCCATGTCACAGGCGATGACATCCTGGGTATGCGCCAGAATCAAAGCGAGTTCGGCGCGGGCGGTCGTGAACCGGTCCGCAGAGGCGATGACGCCGGAGCGATGATTGTATCCCAAGGTTTCCAGCACTTGCTCCGCCCGGGAAAACAGCGCCGGATCGGCGCTGGCGAGCAGCGGATCGCCCGCCATCTGCCCATACGGCAGATCGGGATCGATGGCGCGGAAGTCGACATCGCCATACAGGACAGACCGGCCGATGACGATGTCACCGATGCTGGCTGGCAACAGCCCGCCGGCCACGCCGGTACTGATGACGTATACGATCGGATAATGGGAAAAAAGGAGCGTGGCCGTGATGGCGGCGTTCACTTTGCCGATTCCTGATTGGGCGATGACCAGTTCTTCGCCCGCATAGGTGCAGACATAAAAGGTTTTGTCCGCGATGCGGTTGATTTCCCGGACGGCGACGATGTCGAGCCAGCCGGCGATTTCCTTGTCCATCGCGGCGATGATTCCGACCATGACGGATCCCCCCTTAAGAAAAAAAGCGGAAAATTGGAAATTTCCGCTATTTGATATCCAAGATTTCGATTTTCATTTCGGCGCCGGTTTCCGCCTTATAGGTGATCTTGGCGCCTTT
>CAZFHR010000165.1:0-3794 GCA_964519115.1 uncultured Candidatus Izemoplasmatales bacterium | reverse complement strand
TCCCCTTCATTGAAGGCGTCATCCACGACCACGTCGACGAAGAAACGACCGCCGCCGTGACTGAGCCGTCCTCGCTTGGATACGATCCCCATTTCTGGGTCAGTCCGAAAATGATGATCGAAGTGGCCGCGGTCATCCTCGAAAAGATGATCTGGGCCCATCCGGAATACGAAACGGCGTTCACCGCCAACGCGGCGACGCTCGTCGCGGACCTGGCCGCCCTTTCCGAGCGCTTCCAGGACGCGATCGACGCCGGCACGAAAATCATGATGACGTCGACCAATCTCTACGGCTATCTCGACGATACCAACGGCGATGCCGAAGGAAACGGCTTCGGATATGGCTTGCATACCATTTCCATTTCTCCCGGATATCATGAAGAACCGGACCAGTTGACCGTTCCCCAACGGCAGGCGATCGTCGACGAGGCAATCCTGCATGGCATCCGCTACATCATCTTTGAAAAGAATGCCAGTTCGCCGCTGTCGGAAGCCGTCATTTCGGCTCTGAACGAGGCCGGACTCGCTTATCTCGTCGCCCGCGTCGAATTCAACATCATGAGCACCGGTCCCGAAGCGGGATTAGATTATATCCAAGTGATGGACGCCAATCTCGCGGCGATCATTACCGCCACCGAAATCTATTCCGTCGTAACGCAATTCATCGTGAGGTAAAACATGGAAAACAAGTTGACAGAACAAGAAATCGTCCGCCGAGCCAAAGCCGTCGACCTCGCCGCCAAAGGCGTCGACCCGTTTGGAACCCGGTTCGACCGGACGCACAATACCGATTCTTTCAAGCGGGAATTCGCCGGCTATACCAAGGACGAACTCCATGAAATGACAAATCCCCCCACCGTCCGCATCGCCGGCCGCATCATGACGAAACGCGTCAAAGGCAAAGCCGGTTTCGCGCACATCCAGGATCAGTGGGGACAAGTTCAGATCTATGTCAAATTTGACGTCGTCGGCGAAGCCGACTACGATCTGTTTGATCTGGCCGACCTCGGCGACATCATCGGCGTCGAAGGCTCGCCGATGATCACCAATACCGGCGAACTCTCAATCCGCGTCGATCATTACCATCATCTGACGAAAGCCCTCCGGCCGCTTCCCGACAAGTTCCATGGCCTCGTCGACGTCGAAGAACGCTACCGGCGCCGCTATGTCGATCTGATCATGAACGACGAGGCGAAGAAAACGCTGATCCTCCGTTCCCATATCATCCGGGCGATGCGCAATTATCTCGACGATCGCGGCTACATCGAAGTCGAAACGCCGATCCTCCACCCGATTCTCGGCGGCGCGAACGCGCGCCCCTTCGTCACCCATCACAATACCCTCGACATGCCGTTCTATCTCCGAATCGCTCCCGAACTGTACCTCAAGCGACTGATCGTCGGCGGCTTCGACTGCGTCTACGAGATCGGCCGTTTGTTCCGCAACGAGGGCATGGACGTCAAACACAATCCGGAATTCACGACGATCGAACTCTATCTCGCCTACAGCGACCTCCAGGGGATGATGGCTCTGTGCGAAGACCTGATCGTCACGATCGCCGAAAAGACGATCGGCACGACCGACATCGTCTTTGGTGACAAGCCGATTCATCTGGCCCGCGGCTGGCGCCGCGCCCACATGGTCGACCTGATCCGCGAAGAAACCGGCATCGATTTTTTCCAGATCACCGATTTTGAAACGGCGAAACGGCTGGCCGGCGAGCATCATCTGAACGTCGAACCGCAGCACTACGGCATCGGCCACATCGTCAATCTCTTCTTTGAAGCCTATTGTGAAGCCAAAATCATCCAGCCGACGTTCGTCTACGGCCATCCCATCGAAATCTCGCCGCTGACGAAGAAGGATCCGAACGATCCGCGGTTCACGCAACGTTTCGAACTCTTCATCGATTCGCGCGAATACGCGAACGCCTATACCGAACTGAACGACCCGATCGACCAGCTCGAACGGTTCAAAGGCCAACTGAAGGAAAAAGCCCTCGGCAGCGAGGAAGCCAACGAGATGGACATCGATTTCGTCGAATCGCTCGAGTATGGCATGCCACCGACGGGCGGCATCGGCATCGGCATCGACCGCCTCGTGATGCTGCTTACGAACAGCCAGTCGATCCGCGACGTACTGCTCTTCCCGCACATGAAGCCACGCAATCCGAACAATTGAAAAAGACCGAAACGCTTGGTGCGTTTCGGTCTTTTACTGGGCCTTCGCAATCATCGATGACGTTTCGATCATCACGGTGATCCTCATTCTAAATAGAAAGCATCGGCCGTTATGCCGATGCTTTTTTCAATTCTTCAGCCGTCAATCCCATCCAGCAGAGCCTGAAGCGTCTGGACGAAGGCACCGATGTCCTGGCCGTCGACGAGGGCGTGATGCACGGCGACCGACAGGGGAATGACCGTTTTTCCGTTGACTTCATGGTATTTTCCCCAGGTGATGCGGGGAAATGAATCGCCGGGATCACCCGGCATCGCGTGTTCGACCGCCGTGAAGGCGATCCAGGGCACGCTGGAAATGAAGATAAGATCGTCCACTCCGGGTTCGTCTACGACCGAAACGTCATGTTTGGCGACAGACATCGCCGCCATGGCGTCCGCAAGAAACGCTGCGATATCATCCCGGTAGCGGACGGTGACGAACCGGAAGACATCGGCGTCGGTCATCATCGTGAACGAAGCATGAACTGTTTCATGAAGCACCACCGATTCGCCGCGGATCCGGAGCCGCAAGGCTTCGGTGCGGTTGACCGCCGTCATCACGGCATAAAGAAACGACAGGAAGAAGGGGCGGCCGGCGTCATGATTGCGCGCAAGAAAGGTCGTGGCGTCAAGTTCGAGACAAACGTTGAAAAACGGTTGCTTGTACGTTCGGAACAAGGCAAAGTGTTTCCGCCGGTTCCAGTTGTCCAGATCGATCGTTTTCATGCGTTTTCCCCCCGATTCACTCGCCGTCGCCCTTGTGGTCTTCGTTCTCGTCTTTGGCGGCTTCGATCTGATCGGGATTGTTTTCTTCCACCGTTTCTGATTCCGGCTGAATCACGTAGTCTTCGACATTGACGCTATGCTTGAACAGTTTCTGTGACTGCAGGGCGGTGTGGTGATCCTTGCCATTGGCGATGACGAAGGCAAGCTGTTTGTCCATTTCGGCGTAATCGCCGATCTGGCGGTAATAGAGCGCGAGCCGATAGGCGCGGATCAGTTTGGTCGAAATGTAGCCGTCTTCGCGGTTGAAATGCTTTTCCATCACTTCGCGGTAATGTTCCGGGTCGGCCGACAACCGATCGATCGCATCAAGGATTTCCAGGTAGCTCGATGCATATCCCTGATATTTCGGACTGACGGAAGATGCGACGTTGCGGAGCCGCTGCAGCGTCGAGGAAAACGTCGTTTCATCACCGAGTTCGAAGGCTGAATAGCAGATGAAGGCAAAAATCAGGACGTGGAAGAGGCTGTTCATCCGCTTCAGTTCGACCTGGTTGAAGGTGCGGATCGCACCGTCGTAATCGCCGGCATAATACTGACCCATGCCATAATACATCGTATACATCGCCTTGATCTGAGCCGTCGGGGCGTTATCGACGCCTTCCTTGGCGATTCGGACCGCTTCCGCGACATCCAGGTCGTAATCGACGAGCATCGTGAACTTCGTCCCGAACAGCTGAAGCGGCGCGCTGATGCGGCCGCGCAGGATGAGGCTGCCGGCGAGGGCGAGGATGGCGATCATCAGCCAGTCCATATAAATCCAGATTGCATTCGTGATGATCAGGGCGGCGCA
>CAZFHR010000164.1:0-3823 GCA_964519115.1 uncultured Candidatus Izemoplasmatales bacterium | reverse complement strand
CCGGCTTGACGATCTCGGTGGCGGCCGCCCGCGTGTGATAGACGAAATCATAAGTCGGTTTTTCGATCGGCTGACCGGCGATGAGCATCTTCAGATGCCGAAGGAAAAGATCGTTGTCAAGCGAAAACGGATGGTCATAGTTGACCGCCCGCCGCTCTTCCATCGTCATGGTCGACTGATCTTTGTAATAGTCATCGTGCTTGATGATGACGATCGGATACTCCGACAGATTGGCGGTTAGTTTGTTCACCACGGTGGTTTTGCCGGAGGAAGAGCCGCCGGCGACGGCGATCACGAGCGGTTTGGACATGTCATATCACCTTTCTTAGCATCGTATAGGGAGCGAGAAAACGGGGAACTGATACGGCGACGTTTTCCATCGGTTTTTTCAAAAAATCCACCCGGGTTCCATCGGCGGCGAATAGTTCCGCGACTGGAAAGACAAAGGCGGCTTCGCCGGGCGGAGAAGCCTCTACGACATCACCGATGATCAAGGCGTTCTTGAGTTCAAACGATGCTTGCCCGGTACCAGGATCATACGCGGTCACGTAGCCGAGGAAATCCTGGCGGGGGAGGTTCATCCCACTTCCGTACAACTGATGGCGGGCGGATGTTGGGCCGGCGAGAAATCCATCGGCGGCGACACGGTTTTCGGCTTTGGCCAGCAGTTCGCGATAGACATCCCACGGTCGAAGCGTACCGGCAAGATGATCATCGATCAACAGGCGATAACAGGCGACGGTCGCGGCGACATAATTCGCCGATTTCATCCGGCCCTCGATCTTGAAGGCGGTGATACCGGCATCGATCAGTGCCGGAATGAAGGTGAGCGTTTCGAGATCTTTCGCGCCAAGAGCGAAATCATATTCGTCGGTCAGGGGGCCGTTCTTCGTCACCAGACGGTAATTCCAGCGACAGCTGTGCGCACAGCCGCCGCGGTTGGCGTCGCGGTCGGCGAGATAGTTGGATATCGTGCACCGTCCGGAATAGGACGCGCACATGCCGCCATGGATGAACACTTCGAGTTCGACATCCGTATGGGCGGCCAAGGATCGGATTTCCGCTAGCGAAAGTTCCCGGGCCAGCACAATCCGCTCGATGCCGGCATTCTGCCAAAAAGCCGCGGCGGCCGAAGTGGTCACCGATTGCTGGGTCGACAAGTGGACCGGTATTTGCGTCAGGGCACGGGCACGGTCGAGGACGACGGGGGCAGAGGCGATGATGGCATCGACGCCGGCCCGGCAAAGAGCGAGAAGATATCCGTCAAGACCGGGTAAATCGTCATTCGTTAAAATGATATTGACGGTGGCATAGAGTTTCTTCCCGAGCCGGTGGGCGAAAGCGACACCTTCGGCGATGTCGTCAATCGTGAAATTCGATGCGCGGGCGCGTAAAGAATATTCGGGACCACCGACATAAACGGCATCAGCGCCGAAAAGCAAGGCGATTTTCAAGCGTTCGAGATCTCCGGCGGGAGCGAGAAGTTCCGGCTTCATCGGCCGTCACCTTCTTTACTCAGACCGGTTTTGCGATAATGAAAACCGGAATCATAGGACGCACCGTAGCGGTCAAGAAACGTCTTGGCTTCGCCGCGGCCGGCGTATACGCCGAGGGCGGCATCGTATTCATCATCGGCGATGAAACGCCGGGAAACAAAGAAATCGGCGATGTAGGGGGCGAGGATGGCCGCTTCGTCAAACGATTGCAGCCGGCGGTCGCGGAAGAGCAGTGTTCCCGTCGCATCTTCGACGATCGGGAACCTTCTTCCGGGCCGTTCGCGTTCCTCAAGGAACAGATCCATCGATCCGGAGGGCCAAACAAAGTCGGCACCGCGATATTCGCGGTAATCGGACAGAAACCGGCGCCGGGAATGAAACATCGGCAGATGGCCGTGCCCGATGAAGGAGATTTCGATGCCTTCATGGTTGACGGCGATCGCCACCACGTCTTCCAAAGTGATTTCGCGGGATACAGTGATGCCGCGCAGTCCCTGTCTTTTATAAAACCAGGGCGCATAGAGATTGGCATTGAAGGTACCGGGCTGATAGATTGTTTGATCCGCCAGACCGAGACGGATGGCGACGGCGACGGCGGACAGGTCGGAGCAGACGAACGCCTCGGCGCCGGCATTTGCCCAGCGTATCATCTGGCATTCCAGATCCGGAAGCATCGCCTCATGGATCGGTGACGATATGTCGATATATACGGGCATGTCCCGCTCGGTTGCCGCAGCGAGGACATCCGTCAGTTCAGCGGGCAGAAAAACCGTCCGGGCGGCGGCGGAAAAACCGATGACCGAAACCATCAGCGCATCGGCGCCGGCGGTTTGAAGCCGCGCCAGTTCATCGATGCGGTCAAGCGTGGCGACGATTCTCATCGCAGATCATCCCGTTTCCTGACACCGATGCCGATTCCGTCGCCAATGGCGTGGATCTGGGCATTGAACGCTTCGTTCCGGAGAAACCAAGTACGGAACGATCTGATTTTTGTCATCATTTCCCTGAGGGATCGCGACATCGTCGCATCACCGGCCTTCACGCAGCCATGAAAATCGAGATTGTCGATTACGATCGTTCCTCCCGGTTCCAGACAGCGCGCATACCGATGGAACAGTTTTTGATACTGCCCTTTCGCGGCATCGAGAAACACCAGTCCGAAGTTGCCGAGCGTGGTTTCATCGAAAGCAAGGGCATCGGCCTGCACAAGGACGATCCGTCCGGAAGCACGGGAACCGGCGATGTTTGCGCGGGCCAGCCCGATCATCTCCGGGTCGCGTTCGATCGTCCAGACATCGGCGTCGGCAGCGATGGCCAAGGCGATCGCGCTGCATCCGGCTCCCGTGCCGATTTCCAGAATCCGGGCGGGGGCGGCGGCAACGGCGGTGGCGAGCAGCAGACGAAGACCGTCTTCCTGCATGACGGGGATTCCCCGATCGATGGCATCCTGACGGAGACGTTGCCATTGCGGGTCGGCAAAAATTTCGTCGATGCGGGTGAAACCATCCCGTGACATGACTGCCATACCCCCTTAAAAAGGGAAAAGAGTAATAAAATTACTCTTCTTCCGGTTCGTGTTCGTGATGTTCGTGATCTTCTTCGTCGTCGACATCGACCGTGTCGGCCGCTTCTTCGCTATCTTCTTCGTCAGCATCGTCCAAGTCGTCAAGGTAACTCTCGAGGACTTCTTCGACGAAATCCCATTCGGGTTCGGATTCGATTTGACCGAGTTTGCCCTCGTCACCGTCATCGGGATTGTACGAGGCTGCGATATACTCGCCGGACTCGTCGCCGACGATCTGATAGACGACATACGATTTGGCGAATTCATCGGAGTTAAACGTCATGATGATTTCACAGTTGATTTCCTTGCCATCTTCGTCCGTTACGACGAAGTATTCGCGTTCTTTTTCCATTGGTTTTCCTACTTTCTGGCATCGAGATAGCTTTGGAGGATCACCGTCGCGGCCAATTTGTCGACGATGTCCTTGCGTTTCTTGCGGGAAAGATCGGCGGACAGCATGACCTGGGTCACCATCCGCGTCGTGAGTCGCTCGTCCCAGAGGACGATGGGTACGTCCGTCCGCTGCATCAGCCCTTCGCGGAAGGCTTCTGCGGTTCGGCCCTGGAACCCGATGGAGCCGTCCATGTTCTTCGGTAGTCCGAGGACGACCAGACCTACTTTATTATTATCGATAAAACGTTTGACATAGTCAAGGGGCAATTCGAAATTATGTTCGGGAAAAGTGAATGTTTCGATTCCGGAAGCCAGAATCCCCGAAGGGTCGGAGCAGGCGATGCCAAGCGTTTTCGATCCAAGATCGAGT
>CAZFHR010000163.1:0-3847 GCA_964519115.1 uncultured Candidatus Izemoplasmatales bacterium | reverse complement strand
GGTCACCGGATCGCCGGTGGCGTTTTCCACATAGGCGAGCGCCGATGCATAGTCATTGCCAAGGGCGAGGACCGCCCACGGATTGACGTCGAGCGGCACATAAGGGTCGACGAGGCCCGTATTGTTCTTATAACCGCCGAAGAACCGCTGATTCGTTTCATCCCAGACGACGTTTTCCAGGAAATCAAGCACGCCGGCCGCCGCCGTCATGTAGGCATCCGCGCGTCCGGGAGTCGTCTGGGCGAAATAGACGAGCGCCGGATAGGCGTCGATGTTGTGTTCGGTTCCGGTCCAGACTTCTTCGGTCCAAACGCCGGGGACGTCCCAGGTGGTCATCCCGCCGGCGATGCCGCCGTTGACCTTCTGGAACGTGATTGCCCAGTCGATCGCGGATATCGCCATATCATGATAGGTTTCCAGATCGCCGGTCAAGGTCTCATAGTTCATGACGGCGAGCGCGACCCAGATCGCCGGACCCACGTGTTTGCGCAGCTCCGCTCCCCAGTAACCGCCGTACCAGTAGGAATTGCACCAGGTGCCGTCGTCGGCCTGAAGATTCTGAAGCGTCGATAGAACGGTCCGGGCGCGTTCAAAATCGCCCTTGACGAGAAAAGCGATCGCCGCGACCGCCTGATCATAGGTGAAGGCTTCGGTGATCGGTTGGTTGGGACCGGAAAAATCTTCAAAACTGTCGACGAGGCCAGAAATACCGCTACCGTCGTCAAGCAATGCGGAATCCTGTTGGTTTTCCAGCCAGCCGTAAGCAGCGTCGGAATACGCCGAAAATTCCGCCAGACCGACGGGGACGTCGGATGCGGCGGATAGCATCGCGACCGAAGTCAGCGATACCATGAGGATGATGAGGGACAGAAACAGTTTGTTCCAGGTATTTTTCAGCACGGGATCGATTCCTCTCTACCGCCATATGATATCATTTTTTAGGCGAAAATGACACGTAAAATCGAGAATCCGTCTATAAAAAACGCGTACCATTTCGGCACGCGCTTGTTGCGGAATTATCCTATGCCGTCGCTTCGGCGGTCGGTGCGATGACGACCGTTTTGGCCGCTTTGTTGAAATCATGCTGCATCAGCACGATCGGTACGATGGCAAGACCCAGCAATCCGAACACAAGATACATCACCGAATTGTCGCGCTTGTTTTCCAGGCCAAGATCGGCGGCCTTGGCAAACAGTTCCTTTTCATGTTTGAACAGCCAGTAAGCGGGATAGGCTCCAGCAACGATGACGGCGACGAACACAAGATAGCCGACGCCCAGGCCGACGAACAGAAGCGAAAGCAAAACGAAGCCGATGATCGGGGCGATGCCGACGAGCAGGAACTCGCCGACCGGAGACCCCTTATCATTGTGGATCCGGCGGAATGCCTTGATCAGGTGGAGCAGCCAGAGGATGCCATAGAACCCAAAGGAAATGATCGTGTAGAAAATCGCAATCGGGATTTTCTTGAACAACACAGGTTCCATCCCGCCGTCATCGACGACGAGAATGTCGCGCTTGTTCAACTTGCGAAGCAGGAAGGCCCACAACGTCGGTTCATCGGCGCCGGCATAGCCGGGATGAAGGAAAAGAACGACGCCAAAGAGAAGCAGGAAGAAAATATATAAAATAGAAACCGAAGGCGAATCCGCCTTTATAGGTCATGCCGAATATCGATAGCGAGCCCATGATCAGATTGTCGTTGAAAACCGTCCACAGAAGGTTGCCGACAAATAACAGTGCCGCAAACCCAAACGTGATCAAAAGCGACAGTTTCGCCCGTTTCGAATATCCTTGGTCAAAAGCCATGAAGCCGATGGTCGTAAACAGTCCATCCAGAATCAGGAGCGCAAACAGCCAGCCGAGCGTCGTGCCGATGGCGGCTTCGTTCAAATTCAGTGTCAGGATGAGCGTTCCGTCGAGGCGGCAGGAATAATATCGGATTCCAAACGTGATGAGCATCAAAAGGCCCAAGCCGAGAACGAGATATTCGATTCTGATCTTTCCTAGGAAACCACGGATTTTTTGCATGTTGTTCCTCCTATGAACGCGTGTCGTATATGTGTAGATTCTATCACTAATTACCAACGCATTCAAGGCTTTGATGTGGATTTTTCCGATCAAATGATCCAAATAAATGAATTTTCTTCAATAATCGGAACGGAACGGTAAATCGCCCGCCTCCGTGCCCCCGATGGCATCTGAAAAATGATCAGTCGCGCTTTTCCGCAACCGCGGTCAACCGCTCCGACAGTTCGAAGAGATGGATCATGTCATCGACATTTCCGGAGCGGCGCGACGGTTTGACGGCGACACCGTTTTTCCAGTAAAATCCCGATTGTCCCGCATAGTCAGATGCGGTTGCGATGCGGATGATATGAGCCGCGGGGACGGGAGTCGGATCGCCATTTTTTCTTTTGAATTTCCAGATCCATTTGGCAATGCCGGAAGTCAGTTTGAACGCGATCGTCGTGTTGACGAGTCCAGGATCGATCGCATAGAAAGAAACATCCGCGGCATTGACGCTACGGGCGCCATACCGGACGAAGAGAACGTTCATCAGTTTCGATTGCGCATAGGCCGGTAGCAGCCAGTAGCCGTGCTTCAGTGAAACATCATGGAAATGGACGCGTCCCCAACGGTGGGCCATCGAACTGACGACGAGGACACGCGCCCCTTTTTCTTTTAGCAGCCATGGCATCAGCAGACGCGTCAACAGATGGACCGCCAGATGGTTGACGGCGAACGTCCGTTCATGTCCATCCACGGTCAGCGAACGTTTCGTCACGACGACGCCGGCGACATGGATGACGGCCGTCAATCCCCTGGGTTTTTCCGTAAGCATCACCGCGATGGCATCGGCAATGCCCCGTACTTCGGCAAACGAAGATAAGTCACCATAGGCAAAACATAGTCGATCCGATCCGATTTCCGCAAGAATGCGCGTCGCTTTTTCCCGATTCCGGGCGACGCCGATGACGTCGTACCCGCCGGCAATCAACCCTTTGACGACGGCGAGCCCGATTCCGTCGGTTGCGCCGGTGACAACGATGGCTTTCTCCATTTTCGACACCTTCTTCCGCTTTCATTTTATCACTTGGCATTTTGGTTGAACAGTCCATCGGTAAACAATTGTTCATTTGTGAGCAAAAAAAAACGTTCCGTCAGACGGAACGCGTTTCGAGTTCGGCTTTCTCGGCATGAAGCTGTTTCACCGTGGCGGCGAAGAGAAACGCCGCCACCAAAACTGCCAGTGTATCTGCTAAGAGCTGCGTCCACACCAATCCATGCATCCCGAAGATTGCATTCAAAGCAAACAGGATCGGCAGATTGACGATCATCTGGCGGAGGACGACGAGGAAGAAGGATTGTTTGCCTTTTCCCATCGCCTGGAACGTGATGTTATAGAGGAAGAACAATGCCATCGCCGGAGTAGCGAGGCAGGCGATCCGAAGGAAACCGGATCCGAGCGCCACGGTTTCCGGATCGCCGATGAAGAAACGGACGAGTTGCGGGGCGAACAGTTCGAAGACGACGACGCAGAGAATCGCGAAGGAAACGCCGGCGATCCGCGCGAACCGGCTGATCGCATGCATGCGATGGAAATCCTTGGCCGCGTAGTTGTAGGCGATGAGTGGCAAAACCCCCTGCGCCAGGCCCATCGCGATGCTGAAGGGAATCGTATCGATCTTCTTGACGACTCCCATCGCCGCGATCGGAATGTCGCCATAGGCGGAAAGCAGTTTGATGAGCGAGACGTTTGCGATGATCATGAGCAGGACCGCCGTGGCGGCCGGAATTCCGACGGAAAAGATCTGGCCGATCAGCTTCCTGTCGATGAAGGTATC
>CAZFHR010000162.1:0-3848 GCA_964519115.1 uncultured Candidatus Izemoplasmatales bacterium | reverse complement strand
TGCTGGCGACGATCGCGGCGATTGAAGAACTCCTCTGAACCGGAGGAGTTTTTTTTCGGATTGGCGCGCGATTCTTTCCAATCGCAGTCCGGTCTGGATATGGTAAAATAAAAGGGGTGATCGACATGGCTGTGAGAATCTACGGAAAGAATCCGTGCAAGGAAATTATGGCGTCGGGCAAGCCGGTGCAAAAAGCCTATCTGCAAAAAGGCACCAACGCCGATCTGACGACGGCGTTGAAAAACGCCGCCATCGAAATGGTTATCCTTGACCGGGTGGCGATGGACCGCGATTTTCCCGGCAACCATCAGGGCATCGTCTTCGAAATCGAAGAATACCGTACCCTCACCCTGGAAGAAGCGTTTGCCAAACATCATGGTGTCGACAAGCCCGTCTACCTGATGCTCGACGGCATTGAGGATCCGCATAACCTCGGCGCCATCATCCGCAGTGCCGAAGCCGGCGGAATCACGGGGATCATCCTGCCCAAACGCCGCAGCGTCGGCATCACCGGCACGGTCGCCAAGGTCGCGTCCGGCGCCGTCGAGTACGTCGATGTGATCGAAGTCGTCAACCTGACGCAAACGATCGAAAAACTGAAAAAGAACGGCTTCTGGATCGTCGGCACGGCGATGGACGCTGAGAAGGACTATACCCAGATCGACGCCGAGACGCCGCTTTGCATCGTCATCGGCGGCGAAGGCAAGGGCATGAGCCGCCTGGTCCGCGACACCGTGGACTACTGCGTTAGAATCCCGATGGTCGGGAAGGTGAACAGCCTGAACGCCTCGGTCGCCGCCGCCATCATCATTTTCGAACTCCTCCGGAAGAAGGGGTAGACGTGGAGTTTCGCAATTACAACGATTACGAAATCATCGATCTCATCAAGCAGGGCAACGAAGAAGCCATGAATCTGATGTTTGAGAAGTATCGTTGGCTGATTGCGAAAAAAATCACAAAGTTCAACCTGACGGACATCTTTGAAGACTGTTATCAGGAAGGGCTGATGGTTCTCCACCGGTCGGTCCTGCGGTTCGACGACCAGCACAACAAATCGTTCACCCGCTATTTCGAGACCAATCTGGAACATCACCTGATTTCCGTGATCCGGAGCCGGCAACGGAAGAACCGATTCATGAACGAGAAGCTGCACTTGCTCGTCACGGACGAAATCCGCGAACCGGAAGCCGTCTATCCCGCCGAAGCGGAGATCATGGCCGGCCTCGAAAGCCTGTCGCCATTTGAAAAAAAGATCTTCACGGCGCGGCTGATCCAGGGCAAGGCGATCAAGGAAATCGCCGAAACGCTATGCGTTCCGCCGAAAAAAGTGTATAATGCGGTTGAGCGCATCCGGAAAAAAATTAAAATGCGACTGGAACCATGATTTTCTTGACAAAATCTGATAATTTTGATACATTTAATAAAGCAAGCGAGTTGATATGAATGAAAGATAAAGCAGTCCTGATATGCCAAGAGTGCCTGTCCCGCAATTATGAAATCAAAAAACCGGCGGAACACAAGACCCGCTTCGAAATGATGAAATACTGCGACAAGTGTAAAAAGCACACGCTCCACAAGGAAAGCAAATAGGAGGATTACCATGGCCGACCAAGTCAAAGAGAAGAAAGTCAAAACCAAAAAAGAGAAGGTCGTCCTGACGCCCGAACAAAAGAAATCCCGCGTCATGGAGATTTTGAAAAAGGAATATGCGTTTGAAAACTGGTTGCTTGCGATCCTCGCGCCGGTTCTGATGCTGTACGGCATCTATATCATCATCGGGGCTTTCGGTTCCGTCGACCTTACCGTCATTCTCGGCAGTTCGGGCATCGGCTTCATCGATTTCTTCTTCGAAACCGATCTGAAGCGGATTCTCACCGGCACGTTCCTGATCGTCGTCGGCACCCTCGTCATCGTTTACCTGGCGATTCCGGTCCTGCGTCCGAGCATCGCGGAAATGAAAAAGGTTTCCTGGCCGACCGGCAAGGACCTTGGGCTCTCGACCATCCGCGTTTTCACATTCCTGTTGTTCCTGATCCTCGTGTTCACCCTGTACGGATTTGCGCTCGACCCACTCTTCAGCTGGCTCTACAAACTGTAATGAAGATGGCGTGACGTGATGGAAAACAAACGTTTGTGGTATATCGTTCAAACTTATTCGGGGTTTGAAAACTCCGTCAAGGAGAACTTAAAACGCCGGATCGAAACCATGCAGATGGAGAACAAGATCTTCGAGGTCATGATTCCCGAAGAACTGAAAGCCGAAAAGAAGGCCGATGGTTCGATCAAGGAAAAAATGGTCAAGATGTTTCCCGGTTATGTCTTCATCGAAATGATCGTCACCGACGACTCGTGGTTCGTCGTCCGCAACACACCCGGCGTCACCGGATTCCTCGGTTCCTCGGGCGGCGGGACGAAACCGATTCCGCTCCTTGCGGAAGAAATCAATCCGATTCTGAAGAAATGCGGTCTACTCCAGGTGCAGAAGCTGAACGCCCAGGTCGGCCAGAGCGTCAAGGTCGCCGCCGGCGCCTTTTCGGGTCAGATCGGTACGATCGAAAGCATCAACGACGAAAAAGGATCGGTCAAGGTGTTGCTCGACATGTTCGGGCGGAAAACGCCGATCGAACTCGATTTCGCCCAAGTCGAAGTCCTGTAATAATCAAACAGCCAGAGAAATCTGGCTTTTTTTCTTCCCGAATGGAAACCACGGCACGGTCGTGATATAATACGACCGAACGATTTTAGAGGTGGATTATGCTGAAACTCGTCAATGTCTCCAAATACTACAGTTCCAACAATGTCATCGCCCTTGGTCTCCGGAAGGTCAATCTCGAATTCCACTCCAATGAATTCGTCGCCATCGTCGGCGAATCCGGATCGGGTAAAACGACGCTGCTCAACGTCATCTGCGGGATTGACACGTATGAAGAAGGCGAGATGTACCTGCACGGGGAAGAAACCTCGTATTTCGGCATCGCCGACATGGAAAACTATCGGAAAAAATATGTCGCATTTGTCTTTCAGAATTTCAATCTCATTGACAGTTACACCGTCTTGCAGAACGTCGAAGCACCGCTGATCTTCGCCGGTTATCCGCGCAAGGAAATCCGGCCGCGGGCGCTTGAAATCATCAGACGCGTCGGTCTGGAAAAACACATCCACCATAAAGCGACCAAACTGTCCGGAGGCCAGAAGCAACGCGTCGTCATCGCCCGCGCCCTGGCCAAAGACGCGCCGATCATCGCCGCCGATGAACCGACCGGCAATTTGGATTCGGAAGCGGCAAAACAGATCATCGAGCTGCTGCATGAAATCGCCAAAGACAAACTCGTGATCATCGTTACCCATGATTATGAACAGGTCAAGGGATATGCGACGCGGCGCATCCGCATTTTCGATGGTGAAATCGTCGAAGACGCGGAAATGACGCCAACGGTCAAAACCGATTTACCGAAAATCGTTGACACAGAAAAGCATATGCGGATCCGCGACTTTTTTGGAACCGCCCTCCGCAACTTGGCGGCGGTTCCCAAGAAGACGATCATGATGGTGCTCGTTTTCGCCCTGTTTTCCTTTTTCGTCGCCTTGGCATATGGCGCGTTCAACGCATCGATGCGAGACTATGAGATTTCCTATAACTATTATTTTTCCAACTCGATGATTACCCGCGTCGTGCTGCGCAAAACCGATAAGACCGCCTTCACCACGTTGGAACTCGAAAACCTCCTCGACGACCCGCTGATCGAAACCTATGTAGCCTCCGATTACGTACTGGACTATTATCTTGGCATGCAAGAAGATGAGGTCAACGAGTATGGTTATCATAATTACGTAGGCGGGTATCCGTT
>CAZFHR010000161.1:0-3860 GCA_964519115.1 uncultured Candidatus Izemoplasmatales bacterium | reverse complement strand
AACACTTTCACGACGAAGCCGCTTTCGGTGAGTCCGGTCGGGTTGACCGTCGTCGTGGAACGGTCGACGCTGATGGTCGTGCCCGACACGTCCGATGCAAGCACGCTTGCATACGCGTATTTTTCCCCGAGCAGACGAATGAGTTCCTGAAGCGCCGGCTTCTTGTTTTTCAGATATTTCGAGAATTTTCCTGTCATGATGTTACCTCCGGTAGTTTCATTATACCATTTGTGATAAATGATGCTTCGCGTTTTTTTGTTCAATGACACCTTTTTGATCAATAAAAGCGTGTGTTACCAAATCGCTGACGGTTTCGCAAAAAGCGGATTCTAGTGCTGGCAGAACCGGTGTTACCGCCATGAAATAGGGAAGTGAAATCCCATTAAGCGGTCAATGTTTCGCTGTCGGTTTTTATGGAAGCGTCCTCGTGATATCGTTTCGTTAACGCCCGATGAATGAAGAACAAATAAGGTAGGCCCAAGTTCGTTTCCAGCAACGAATTGACAATAATGGGATTCCACGCCAATGGTCTGATTCCCGAAAGCAGTAAAACGGCTTCCCAGGAAAACTGGACGATGATTCCGATGAACAACAGCCGGGGGATGGATATCCGTTCTGCATCCTTCGCTTTTAGGTTTCTAATAATGATAAAGACGTATCCGACAAAGAGAATGAAAGCCATGACGCCATGATAACTTCCCGTACCTCTTGAGATGCGGATGATGGGGAATTCCCCGCCAAAATTCTGGGAAATCAAAGCGACCGCAATCCAACCCATGACAATCAGCAAAGACCACTCCAGGGAACGTTTTTCGCGATTGAGCAATAACCAAATCCAAACAAAATTGGTGAAGCCGTAACTGGTGGAAAGCCAAAGTAAAAACAAGAACGTATTCGCGCCAACGACTTCACGGGTTCCCAGCAGCAAGAAGAAAATGCCATAATCAACCAAGAAATACAGCAAAGCGCCGGCAACGCCAAACAAGAATGCCATACGTTTTTTCATTCTTAGAAGCAGATACCCCAGGAATACCAAAAAGCAAATGTCTAAAATGATATAAAGCAGATTGAGTTCTCGGACAACCGAAAAATCCATAAGTACCTCCCTAATCGCAGCAAAACAAGAATGGCGTGCAGGTCAATTGTATCATGCCGGTTTAGCGAATGCAATTCGAGTAAAAACATTTTGCCTCAATGCAGGATATCCCGTTGAACGGATTTTAGTTCCAATTATTCTGTTGGCTATTTGGAAAATCAAGATGCACGCACTTATCCAGGATGCGGCCATGTTGATTTTATTGTTTTGGATTAGGTGTTTAAATTCCATTTTGTAGTTGGTCCGTCTTTTCGCTTTCGTCGGTACATCCAATTGACTCCACCCTTCGATTGCCGGTTCATGTAAATCAAGACTTTTCTTCTAATCCATATTATCCAGTACACAAACGGAGAACCTGTTGACAAGCACTCTTCAATGCGATACATTATAGACAAGGCTTGTTCAGTAATCTGCTGGGAACTCTGAGGGTGCTCGCATGGAAGGGATAGTACTCTCTTTCTATTTATTTAAAATATAGTGGGAGGTTTTTATGAAGAAATTTTGGCTTTTGTTACTGTTTTTGTTCTTCTTCGTCGGCGTGTCGGGATGCAATGACAGCACCACCGTGAACAATCCCCCCGAGTTCGTGGAGATGTATCTGAACGGCGGCGCGACCAGCCTTGCCTTCGCTCAGGAGTACCATCCGACCTTGATCAGACTGAGCGATGATGAAACGACGACGGATACGGAAACGACAACGGCGGAAACGGAATATGACGGCGTCATTTTCAGTCTGGCTCATTTTCATGTCGTCGTCGTCACCAACGGCGCCAACTACGATCTGCTCTACAGCGTCGAGATCGACGACAGCGAATTGGGGGAATGCATCTACACCGACCAGTCGACGCTCTACGAAGCAACCTCGACGATCATCGTCGAAGATGACGGGACCTATACGACGGTCGTGTCTTTGACCATCCCCGGTTCGGACGCCCCGGAAGAGTATCTTTCGGAACGGACGATTTCGCTTACCAAGATTCTCTTCACCCGGGATACAGTCGACGGTACCTTCCCGGCCGAAATTCCTGACAATTCGACCACATCGCTTCTATTTCAGGTGATGGCCCGGAATTATTTCGATGTCGAACTGGGGCTGCCGCTCGCGGTTAACGGCGACAACGTCGATATTCTTCTTTCGCCCGATTCCAATTACTATGATCAAGCCGAAGCGCTCGCCATGACGACACTCGTCATTCCCCATGAGATCAACGGGTATGAAGTCGGAAAGGTCTTTCTCAAAGATCTGCCTTGGGTCACTTCCCTGCAGATTCGCGGCGGAACAGACGACATCTTCGTCCTCGGTGATTTCTCAGCGTTGACAACCCTGGTGATCGACGGACCGGAGTTCGTCTCCCTGACGGGCTTCAAAAACATCACGCTGACCGCAGATTTCGCCGCGCTGACATCGATTTCCATCGCCAACGTCTCCCGCTACAACCTGTTTTTGGTAAAGAACGACGTCATCGATGATCCGGAGTATTCCGAATACGCGACGGACCCGGAAATGCCCTATGCGTTTCCTGCTCTCACCGCACTTTTCATCTTCAACTCGGTGCTGGACTGGGTCAAGATCGGCGCCGACCCGGAGTCGGCGATTCCTTTCCCGAGCCTGGAGACAATTGCGATCGCCGATTCGGTCGTCGGGAATAGTGTTTTCATCGGCGCTGAAGCCAACGTCTTCGATCAGCTGGCATCGGTGACCGTCAGCGGATCGAACATCGGATCCTTGGAGATTGCGGGTACGAAGGATACGGCCGAAACGCCGGCGACACTCTCGGTATCAGCTTCCACCGTGGCAAACAACTTGACCATTCGCGGCTCCCTGATCTCGACCTTGACGTTTACCACATCCATCCTCGGCAATCTCATCATTGAAGGCGGCGAAATCAATCCTTCGATGTTTTCCGGAATCACGTTCGATGATACGACCTTCGAGGCGTCACAGGGCCTGCTCAACATCAACGGATCGCATCCGCATCTCGTCAATCTGGCGATCATCGGCGTGGACCTGAATCAGATCAACATCGGCGAAGTCGATTCCGTGTTCGAACATCTTGTGGATATCGTCATCGCTGACGTGTCGGCCTGGTCGATCCGAATCGGTGAACGCGACGTTTCCTTCCCACTGCTCGAAGGGTTGCAATTGACCAATATCGATTGCGGCTGGAACGTGACGATCGGTGGTGAGAGCGCTGTGTACTCCGCCTTGGAAAGGATCGAAATTGCGTCCTTCTCCGCACAGAACGTCACGATCGGCGGCGTTTTAACCGACATGTCGGCGGTGACGACGATCATCTGCGGCGGTCTTGAGATCGTCGACACCTTCACGATCAGCAGTCAGACCGACTTTTCACTGCTTGAAAACATCGCCATCCTCAACCTTACGGCCGACCATGTCAACATCAATCCCGGGAACGCAACCTATGATCTTCACATCGACAGCCTCGAAGCAACGACCCTCTATATCGCCATGCCCGGATGTCAGAAGATTTATCTTCCCGAAATGGACGTTACCACTTGGGATTTTTATGACTACGCCACCAGCGCATCGATTCCGATGGAAACGGGCACTTATACTCCGTGACATCGTGGCAAGCATGCCTGACAAAGACCGAAAGAATGGAAAAGCCTGAGTCCGATATGGAATCGGACTCAGGCCCTTGATTAAAAACCGGATCTTTGAAATGATAAGATGTTGGTAGACACATTAAAAACCCTTATGTGTACATCAACATCTTTTTCTATGCACTTTTTTTGTCATTGT
>CAZFHR010000160.1:0-3861 GCA_964519115.1 uncultured Candidatus Izemoplasmatales bacterium | reverse complement strand
CGCGCTACCAGACGATCGAACTGTTTTCGATCAACGACATGCACGGCGGCGTCACCTATTTAAGCATTGATACGCTTTCGAAGATCGGCGACCTGCTCGCCTATAAAAAACAGACCCAGGACAATGTCATCCTCCTGACGGCGGGAGACATGTTCCAGGGTACCGCATTTTCCAATTATTACTATGGACTGCCAATCGTCGAGGTCATGGATTACATCGGATTTGACGCCTTCACCCTTGGCAACCACGAATTCGATTGGGGCATCGACAAGATCGGCAACTACGCCGATGGCGACGAATCAAACGGCGAAGCCACGTTCCCGTTCCTGGCGGCCAACATCGTATCCAAAACCACCGGCGAACCGCTGCCATGGACGCAGCCGTACGTCATCATCGACATCAACGGCGTCAAGGTCGGCGTCATCGGCGTCATCGGCGACGTCATGAATTCGATCTCCGCATCGCGTGTCGAAGATGTTAATTTCCTCGATGCCGTCGACACCGTGGCCACTTACGCGGCCTACTTGCGCAATAACGAGGACTGCGACGTCATCGTCGTCTCGCTCCACGACGGCTCAGGCGTCGATGCTTCACTGGCGGCTCTGACCGGCGACGAGAAGGTCGACGCCGTCTTCAACGGCCACACCCACCGTTCCGAAACCGGAACGATTTCCCGCTCCGGCACGGCACTTGCCTATGCCCAGGTCTCCAGCTATGACAGTTCCGTCGCCTGCAAGATCACACTTGTCTACGATCGGACGCTCGGAAGAGTGACGAGCGCGATTCCGGAAATCCTATCGGCCAACGGCCTTACCCAGAGCAATGACATCGACCAAATCATCGCCGTCTTCGCCGAAGACGTGACCTATGTCGCTTTCGTCAGTCAGGTTCTTGGTGATGCTGAATCTGATTTATACCGTGCGGCCCTTACGCCCTGGGGCGCTTCGGTCATCCGTGACTATATCGGCCTCGATTTCGGTGCCGTAAACAGTGGCGGATTCCGTCTTCTTTATTCGGGTGGACCTTCGTTGTATCAAGGGCCGATCACCATGGGCGATTTGGTCGCTGCCTATCCGTTTGACAATTACATCAAGACCTGTGAAATGACCGGCGCCCAATTGACCGCTTTCTATGCAAAGATCATCAATTATAGCTGGGACGTTGTCTTTGACGACGGGGTCAGCTATGCCGGTGGAGTTCTATATAAGAATGGCGTTGCCGTCGGGTTGTCGACCTACTATACCGTCGGCGCCGTCGACTATATTTTCGACAAGACCAATTATGATTTCATCGATGGGATCAACATCGAGACGACCACGTACCTGATCCGCAACCTGCTCGCCGACGATCTTCTCAACCATGTCGGCGTGTTCAATCCCGCGGATGGGACGGCCTATCCAGCTCCGGTTGCCTTCTGGCCTAACTATCGCCGGGAATGGAACTGGATCACTGCCTGAAAAAAAGATCGGCCGCGGCCGATCTTTTCCTTCATTGGGTCGTCTGATTGTAGCGAAGAACCCGGAACTCACCGTTCTCATAGACGAAATAGTTCGCCGAACAGTTGCCGAGATAGGACGCATAATGAAATTCTTCCTTAGGCAACAATTTCACGAGCATGGACTTGATCACGTGCGAATGCGTGACGACGAGGATGCGCTTGCCGGGATGGCGGTCGCAGAGGCTCTTGAGCGCCGATAGGACCCGCTCTTCCAGAATTTCGTGCTTCTCCATCCGCGGAATCCGGTTTTCGATCACCTTGACGGCGTAATCGGCATTGATCTTCTGGCCGTCGTAATCGCCGAAGTCGCGCTCAAGGAAACCCGGATCGGGTTCGATCGCACCGGCAAATTCGAGGTCCTTCGCGATGATCTTCGCGGTCGCCTCCGCCCGGCTGAGGGGGCTGGCGGCGATCACGTCGAAGGTTTCGCCTTGCGCGCGAAACATCGCCGCGATGCGACGGGCCTGATCGATGCCCTGACTATTGAGCGGGTTGTCGATGCGACCCTGGACGATATAGTTTTTGTTGGCATCGGTTTCTCCGTGCCGGACCATGCAGATGAGGTTCATGAAATCACCGGAAACCATTATACACTAAAAGCCCGAATTATGATATAATAATTGCACGAGGTGGATTATATGAGAATGGTCGACATCATCGAGAAAAAGCGGGACGGCGGCGTTTTGACGAAGGCCGAAATCACATTTGTGGTTTCCGGATACGTCCAGGGCGCCATTCCCGATTATCAAATGAGCGCCTGGCTGATGGCGGTATATTTTCAAGGCATGACCGACGATGAGGCGGCGCTTCTCACCGATGCGATGCTTCATTCCGGCGATGTGATCGATCTGTCTTCGATCAACGGCGTCAAGGTCGACAAGCATTCGACCGGCGGCGTCGGTGACAAGACGACGCTGATCCTCGGTCCGCTCGTCGCATCCGCCGGGGCCAAACTGGCCAAACTGTCGGGGCGCGGGCTGGGACACACCGGGGGAACGCTTGACAAACTCGAGTCGATCCCGGGCTGTACCGTCGCCCTTTCCGAAGAACGTTTCATCCGTCAGGTGAACGCCATCGGCATGGCCGTCGCCGGCCAGACCGCCGAACTCGTTCCCGCCGACAAGATGATGTACGCGCTTCGCGACGTCACCGGATCGGTCCCCTCCATTCCCCTCATCGCCTCTTCGATCATGTCGAAGAAACTGGCGAGCGGCGCCGATGTCATCTGTCTTGACGTCAAGATCGGCGACGGGGCGTTCATGAAGACGATTTCCGACGCCCGCCGGCTTTCGCGGCTGATGGTCGCGATCGGAAAAGCCTTCGGCAAGCAGGTCACGGCATTCATCACCGATATGAACCAGCCGCTCGGATTCGCCGTCGGCAACCGGCTCGAAGTGAAGGAAGCGGTCGAGACGCTGGCCGGCCACGGTCCCAAGGATCTGGAGACCCTGTGCCTGGAAATCGGTTCTCAGATGGTCTTTGACGCCGGAAAGGTGGCCTCCGTCGCCGCGGCCCGGACCCTGTTGAAAGCCAATCTTCATAATGGCAAGGCCCTCGCCAAGTTTCAGGAATTCATCCATGCCCAGGGCGGAACGCTCGATACGCTCGAGGGCTTCGTCCAGGCCAAGATCATCGAAACGGTATTGGCGGCCGAATCCGGATCGATCCAGTCGATCCGGGCTTTGCCGATCGGCCTGGCGACGATGCAGCTGGGCGGCGGTCGGGCGACGAAGGAAGACGTCATCGATCCCAACGTCGGCATCGTCCTCGCCCGTAAAATCGGCGAAGAAGTGGCCGTCGGCGACGTCCTCGCCACGATCTATGCCGATCATCCGATCACGGCCGAAATCCGCGATGCCGTCCGCCTGGCATTTGCCATCGTTCCCGGCAAGGTCGACGAACCACCGATCATTCTGGAAACGATCCGCTGACGAATTGCTTTTCTGATGCAAACATGATATAATCATCTTGCAAACATGAGGGGAGCTCGGGGAACCGGGCTGAGAGTATGACTGTTCCGTCATAGACCTTAACCTGATCTGGATAATGCCAGCGTAGGTGTATTCGGCCCAAGCCGTCTTCGTCCCTCATTTGATATGGGGGACATTTTTATTTCCCCGGAAGGAGCGTCACATGAATAAGAGCCGCAAAGTCGTCATTCTCGCCGAAACCGGAATCTTCGTCGCCATCGCCGTCGTCCTTGATCTGATCTTCGGAGCGATTTATTCGCTGCCGATGGGCGGCAGCATCTCCCTGGCGATGCTGCCGATCTTCATCATCGCCGCCCGCCGCGGCTGGAAGTACGGTCTTGTCGCCGGTGCCCTCTACGGCCTCGTCCAGACGATGATCAAGGTGTCTTTTCT
>CAZFHR010000159.1:0-3878 GCA_964519115.1 uncultured Candidatus Izemoplasmatales bacterium | reverse complement strand
TTTGCTCATTACAGATTCTAAATTGGAAGGGATCAAGTTATGGCACGTGAATTTACGTTAGACAAAACACGGAATATCGGCATCATGGCCCATATCGACGCCGGTAAAACCACGACCAGCGAGCGTGTTCTTTACCATACTGGAAAAATCCACAAAATCGGAGAAGTCCATGATGGCGCCGCTACAATGGATTGGATGGAGCAGGAACAAGAACGGGGAATCACGATTACCGCCGCGGCGACGACCGCTTTCTGGAAGAACCATCGGGTCAATCTCATCGACACGCCCGGCCATGTCGACTTCACCGTTGAAGTTTCAAGATCGCTTCGTGTTTTGGACGGTGCCGTAACGGTACTGGACGCCTCCGCCGGCGTCGAACCGCAAACCGAAACCGTTTGGCGTCAAGCCAACGAATATGCCGTTCCCCGGATCGTTTACGTCAACAAGATGGACAAGACTGGTGCCGATTTCGCCTACGCGATCGAAACCATCTACAAACGTCTCGGTGCGAAAGCGGCCGCCATTCAATGGCCGATCGGCGCCGAAGACAAGTTCATCGGCATGATCGATCTGATCGAGATGAACGCCAAGATCTTCGACGGCAATCAGGATGAAGACTACAAAGTAGTTGCTATTCCCGCCGAACTGAAGCCCATTGCGGTGAAAAAACGCAGTGAACTGATCGAAGCCGTCGCTGATTTTGACGACGAACTCATGAATCAATATCTGGACGGCGCCACAATCGGCGTCGACATCCTCAAGCGCGCGATCCGCGCGGCGACCCTGACGGTCACCTTTTTCCCGGTGATCTGCGGTTCGTCCTTCAAGAACAAAGGCGTCAAGCCGATGCTCGACTGCGTCGTCGACTACCTGCCTTCCCCCGTGGAAGTCCCCCCGATCAAGGGGTTTGACAAATACGGCGAGGAAATCATCGTCGAACACGACGACGACCACGAATTCGTCGCTCTGGCCTTCAAGGTCATGACCGACCCGTTCGTCGGCCGGCTCACCTTCTTCCGCGTGTATTCCGGGAAGGTGCAGAAGGGTTCGTACATCGTCAATACGTCGAAAAACAAAAAAGAACGACTTGGCCGGATTCTCCAGATGCACGCCAACAACCGCACCGAAATCGATGAGGTCTATTGCGGCGACATCGCCGCAGCCGTCGGCCTGAAAGACACGATCACCGGCGATACGCTGTGTTCGGAAAAGAAATTCGTCGTTCTCGAATCGATGATTTTCCCGGAACCGGTCATCTCCGTCGCGATCGAACCGAAAACCAAGAACGACCAGGACCGGATGGGCGTCGCCCTTCAGAAACTGTCGGAAGAAGATCCGACATTCCGGACGTACACCGACAAGGAAACCGGACAGACGATCATCTCCGGGATGGGTGAACTCCATCTCGAAATCATCGTTGACCGGATGAAGCGCGAATTCAAGGTCGAAGCAAGCGTCGGCAATCCCCAGGTTTCGTACCGCGAAACGATCAAGCAGAGCGCCGAATGCGAAGGCCGGTTCATCCGCCAGTCGGGCGGCCGCGGCCAATACGGCCACTGCTGGATCCGCTTCGAACCGAACCCAGGCAAGGGCTATGAATTCGTCGACAAAGTCATCGGTGGCGTCGTCCCCCGCGAGTACATCCCGGCCGTCGACAAAGGTCTGCAGGAAGCTCTTGCTTCCGGGATCATCGCCGGTTATCCGATGCTTGACATCAAAGCGACCCTTTTTGACGGGTCTTACCACGAAGTCGACTCTTCGGAACTGGCTTTCAAGATCGCCGCTTCGATGGCGCTCAAAGGCGCCAGGGAAAAATGCAAGCCGACCCTGCTCGAGCCGGTCATGGCTGTCGACGTCGTCTGCCCGGATGAATATCTTGGCAACGTCATCGGCGACTTGACAAGCCGCCGCGGCCGGATCGAAGGTCAGGAATCACGCGGAGCAGCCCAGAAAATCACCGCGAAGGTCCCGCTTTCGGAAATGTTCGGTTATGCCACGTCCCTCCGCTCGAATTCGCAGGGCCGCGCGACCCACACGATGCAATTCTCACATTACGAGGAATGCCCGAAGTCGATCGCCGAAGAAATCATCAAGAAACGCAACGGCTGATCCGCCCCCGGGGCGCACGCAAGAAGTTATGTATTGCATTATGTCCCATATTGTTATAAAATATTATCGACTGACAAGTCCCACAAATCAATTCTATATATAAAGGAGAATATCAAAATGGCAAAAGCTAAATTTGACCGTAGCAAACCGCACGTCAACGTCGGCACCATCGGCCACGTCGACCACGGAAAAACCACGTTGACCGCCGCCATCACCAAAGTCCTTGCCGAAAAAGGATTGTCCGAATACCGCGACTACGCCTCGATCGACTCTGCACCGGAAGAAAAGGCCAGAGGCATCACGATCAACACCGCCCACATCGAATACTCGACCGCAAAACGGCACTATGCCCACGTCGACTGCCCCGGACATGCTGACTATGTCAAGAACATGATCACCGGCGCCGCCCAGATGGATGGCGCGATTGTCGTCGTCTCCGCCGCCGACGGCTGCATGCCGCAGACCCGCGAACACATCCTGCTCGCCCGTCAGGTCGGCGTTCCGAAAATCGTCGTCTTCCTGAACAAGGCCGACATGGTTGACGATCCGGAACTCATCGAACTCGTTGAAATGGAAGTCCGCGATCTTTTGAACGAATACAAGTTCCCGGGAGACGAAACGCCGATCATCGTCGGATCCGCGCTGAAAGCCCTCGAAGGCGACCCGCAATGGGTTCCCTGCATCATGGAACTCATGGATGCCGTCGACAACTACATTCCGCTTCCCGAACGTCCGGTTGACAAGCCCTTCATGATGCCGGTCGAAGACGTCTTCACGATCACCGGCCGCGGCACCGTCGCTACCGGCCGTGTTGACCGCGGCACGATCAAAGTCGGCGACCCCGTCGAAATCGTCGGCATCAAGGACACGAAGAACTCCGTCGTCACCGGCGTCGAAATGTTCCGCAAACTGCTTGACTTCGCTCAAGCCGGCGACAACGTCGGTCTGCTTCTGCGCGGCATCAACCGCGACGAAGTACAACGCGGCCAGGTCATCGCGAAACCGAAATCGGTCACCCCGCATACGAATTTCACGGCTCAGGTCTACGTCCTTTCGCAATCCGAAGGCGGACGTCATACCCCGTTCTTCTCCAACTACCGGCCGCAGTTCTATTTCCGTACGACCGACGTCACGGGCGTCATCACTCTGCCAGAAGGCGTGGAAATGGTCATGCCGGGCGACAACACCGTCATGAACGTTGAACTGATCCACCCGATCGCCCTGGAACAGGGAACGAAGTTCTCCATCCGCGAAGGCGGCCACACCGTCGGTGCCGGCTCCGTCGTCGATATCGTCAAGTAAGAACCAAACATTCAAGGGTGCGCGAGCATCCTTTTTTGTTTCTTCCGGCTCTGCCGGGTGATATAATGGAAAGCGAAGGCTGGTGAGAATATGTATTTCGATTCCCATGTCCATCTGAACGACGATCTGCTTTATGGCGATCTCGAAAACGTCGTCGTTGCGGCGCGCGCCGCCGGCGTAATGCGGATGGTCTGCGTGGGGTTCGACATTCCCTCCTCCCGCCGGGCCCTGGAAATCGCCGACAGGTACGAGGGCATCTATGGCGCCGTCGGCCTCCATCCGGAAAACGCCCATCTTTTTACTGAAAATGATTTTGCCGATCTGGAAAGCATGATCAGCCATCCGAAAACGGTCGCGATCGGCGAATGCGGACTGGACCGCTACTGGGACAAGACCAAAATCGAGGTCCAGACCGAAGTCTTCATCCGCCAGATCGCCTTGGCGGCGCGTTATGGCAAACCCCTCAT
>CAZFHR010000158.1:0-3942 GCA_964519115.1 uncultured Candidatus Izemoplasmatales bacterium | reverse complement strand
ACCCGCGATCTCCTGCGTGACAGGCAGGCATGTTAACCACTACACCACAGGACCGTGGACCCTCTTTTGTTATAGCCGTCGGCAAAGGCCGATATATATATTACCAAATATCGCGATGAATTGCAACTTTTTTCATCCGTTTTTTTCGACATTCGCTCGGCCTTGACGAGCATCCGCAAGCAAATCGGAACGCCTTCCGCCGGGCTCAATGTATAATGGTGACAGAGGAAGTGAAACAATGACCCCCTATCATGGACCCGATGTCCTGCGCGTTGTGGAAATCGAACTCGGCGTCGCCGATCTCGGCCGTTCTGCGACTTTCTATCAAGACGAACTCGGTTTCGTCGCCGTACCAGCGGAACAAGGAGTCATCGGCATATCCGCCAATGGGAAAATCCCCTTACTGAAACTGCGGGAACTTCCCGGCGCCCGGCCGCATGGCCAGACGGCTGGCCTCTATCATATTGCCTTCCTTTTGCCTTCGCGCGAAGAACTCGGCCGTTTCCTACGGCGGGTCATCCAAAGACAGATTCCCATCAAAGGCGCAGCGGATCATGTTGTCAGCGAAGCGATGTATCTGGAAGATCCCGATGGCAACGGCATCGAAATCTATGCCGACACTGATGACGCCACCTGGCGGAATGCCCTCGGTGAAATCACCATGGCGACAAAACCGTTCGATTATTCCGGCGTCTACTATGCCGCCCGGAGCGCCGCTTCGGCGATGCCGGCGGATACCGTCATCGGCCATGTCCATCTGGCGGTCGGCGACCTGGAAGCCTCCGCGCGGTTCTATCGCGACGGCGTCGGGTTTTCAACGACCTCCGAAGCGTTTCCCGCCGCCTTCTTCTTTGCTTCCGGAGGGTATCATCACCATCTGGCAATCAATGTCTGGGAACCGGCGGGGAAAAAGAAACCGGCCCGGGCGGGACTGATTGCCCAGACCATCGTCTATCCCGACTGCGAGACCGCCACCGCGGCCATCGATCGCATCCGTGAAGCCGGCTATCCGCTTGCCGAAACGGCAGCCGGGCCGATCGCCGTAGATCCCGATGGCAATCGTATCCACATCACCGTCAACGTAACGTCCGATCATAACAAAGCCGCCGTGTCGATCTGACCGGCGGCTTTCTTTATAAAGGGATCCAATACCGTTGGAGCGGAGTGCCGTCGTCATGGATGACTTCGTTTTCCAGGATGCCGCCGTTTGCCTGAATCGTCCGGGCCGAGCCGGTATTGGCGGTGTCGCAGGTGACGAGGACTTTTTCCATTCCCAGGCGGCGGCAATGATCGCACGCCAGGGCGAGCATCGCTTTGGCATAGCCTTGACGCCGCTCCGACACCCGGACGCCGTAGCCGATGTTCCCGCCGTAGCGCCGGAGATAATCGTTCAGCTCATAGCGGATCGATACGGCGCCGAGGATTCTTGGGCTGGTATCGCCCACGAGGAAGAAGAATCCCGCCCGCACTTTTCCTGCCGGCAGGTCGATGCCGGTTTCAGATCTTCGCGCTTCGGCGAGAAACAGATCAAAGTCGCCCTGATGCGGATCAAAGGAATAAGGCGTCATCTTCACGCCTGTGGCATTCCATTCACAGAGGTAGGCAAGCCAGTCGTCACGATAGGATTCGTCCGGCTTGACGAGTTGAAGATTGATCATGATCGGTTTGTCCCCTTTCAGTTGATCTGCCCATAATGGCTTCAGGATGATTTTCGTGGAAACTGACGCTCGCGCAATTTATCGAGTTTTCTGGCTCGGACTATCAACCAGACGGCAATGATAAACGCCACAAAGGAAACGCTGCAGGTGGCGATCATGGCGGCGTAGAGGAACAAGCCATCGATGACAAAGTTGGACCACAGCGCCTGGAGGGCGCCGTTGAGGAAAAGTGCCAGGCCCGTGATCAGCAGCGCCGTGACAGAACGCCCTTTCGCCAATTCGCTTTGGCGAGTTCTGTAGCAATACCTGGCCCCGGTGGCCGTCAGGTTTTGAATCACCTGATCGCGGTCGTCCGCGGATGCAAACGCCGCTTTCTCGATGTGGATCACGCCCCCGCCCTTAAGGGCGAGAAAAAGCCATTCGTCGCTTTCCACCAGCGATGATACGAGCCCATAAGCGCGATATTCCTGAGCATTGGTGTTCTTGCCGATCGTGATGGCATCAAATCCCGCTTCATCGAAAGTGATTTCCTGGGTTCGTGGATTCTGATCGAGTGCGGACAAGATCGATCGCATTCTTTTCTTGTTTTTGGTCTGCGCAACAAAGAATAACAGAACGTATAAGAGCAAGCCTGCCTTACTGACTAAAATGGTCAAGATGGTCGAAAAGTTAATAAGCAAGATTCCGAAAAAAGCCGCCATGATCGACAAAGTGATTAGGGAACGGCGCCTGTTATCGTTGAGGCTCATCATGATCCAGATGATTTTCGTGGAAGTGCTCGAGAGATGGCTAACAGTCTTGATCATGGAATCGGTCTCCTTTGCGAAAGTAATAAAACAATTAGAGTGATACTTGTCGGCTACATTCCCAAATCCGTTTTCTTTCAGATCCGGATGGCGATTTCCATCGCCAAAGCCATGTACTTCATCTTTTCGTCGGATGACAGTTTGCCGAGAATTCCCCGATCCCACTTTGTGGTTTCCAATCGGTCGGCGCCGTAGAGGAACTGGTAGAGTTCGATGCCGCGGAAGGAACAGACTGCCTGAAGCGCGGAACATTCCATGTCGACGGCGATGCACCCTTCGGATCTTCGTCTTTCAAGGTTGGCCGGCGTTTCCCGATAGAACGCGTCGGTCGTCCAGACTCTCCCGGCGACGTGATCGACGCCAAGTTTGGTCAAAATGGCGGCGAGCCGGTCTGCCTGGGGCAATTCGATATAGTCGGATGGTGGGGCGTAATGGTAACTCGTGCCTTCGTCGCGATAAGCCGCGGTCGGGACGATGATCTTGCCGCCGGCGATCGCTGGATCAAGAATGCCGGACGAACCGAAAACAATCAGCTTGCGGATGCCGAGGGTCGCAATGACTTCCTCGAGCGTCGCCGCTGACGCACTGGCGCCGATCCGAGTCAGATATACGCCGATTTCCCGGTCGGCAATCCTAATTCGGCAAATATCGACCGGTCCGTTCGTAGAACCCGACTGACCGACGACTTCGATGTCATCGCGTTTCTTCATTTCGGTGATGATGTGCTGGGAGAATGTTGCGATCGCAATCGACACGGGCCGTTCGATTAAGGTACAGAAATCGGCGGGATTGATGACGGCGGTCGGATTCAGGTCATAGCTGTGGATGATGCTCATGGATTCAACTCCGATCAGAAAAGGGGCGCTTGCGTTCAGGCGAAATGGGTATAAATCACCCAAAGACCGGCGAACAGGGTCACGATGAAAAAGAAGGAAACGAGCAGACGATAGCTCTTGCGGAACCTGGTTTCGGTTGGGAAAGTCAGAAAGTAGCCGATGGAGCAGGGGGTAAACAGGACAAACAGGGTGGTTTTGAAGTTGGTTTTCGCCTGCCATGCGGCCCAGGCGCGGAGCAGAAACAGCGCCGCCGTTCCGCCGATCAGGGAAACCCATAACGCGATGATCATGGCGCCAATCAGGATATCAGTCATGATGTTTTCCTCCGACGATGACATAGGCGATCCCAATGACCGGGAAAGCGAAGAACCATAGCGATCCGAAAAACCAGAAGAGCATGAGGCCCCAGAAAAAGGAACCGAAGAGAACCATGATCCGATCCTTGACGTTCATTCCTGGACCTCGCTTTCGAGCAGGACGCTAGTGCTCATGACGCCGGAAGCGTCAATTTCGACGATCCGGCCGCCGCGTTCGAGATTGCCATAGGCATTGTATCCGGTGATGCGGCCGTAGGCGAGGCAGATGCCCTCGACCATGACATAGAAATCATTCAGGTGGTCGTGACCGACGAACACGCCTTTG
>CAZFHR010000157.1:0-3965 GCA_964519115.1 uncultured Candidatus Izemoplasmatales bacterium | reverse complement strand
AAGATGGATGTGGGGCATCAGATTCCCACCCCGGGCCAGAACGGCGATCAGAGTCGCCGAAAAATCCTTGGGATGGGATGTCGTGAACCGGATTCGCGGCAACGCCATGGTAGCCAGTGCTGCCAGCAGATCGGCAAAGCAGTATTGGCGATCGGCCAGGTCCAGGCCATAGGAATTGACGTTTTGACCGAGAAGGGTGATTTCCTGGCAACCGTCTTTGATCAGATCCTCGACTTCGGCGATGATGGCCTCCGGGGTGCGGCTGCGTTCCCTGCCGCGCGCATAAGGGACGATGCAATAAGTGCAGAATTCGTCACATCCGTACATGATGTTGACCCATGCCTTATGTTTTTCGGGACGGATGCGGGGAACGTTTTCGATGATTTCCCCTTCGCCTGACAGCACTTCGACGACCTTTCCGCCGCCATAGGCTTTGACAAGCAGATCCGGAAGGCGATGCAGATTGTGGGTGCCGAAGACGACGTCGACCTGATGATATGTTTTCAATATTTTTTCGACGACCGTCTCTTCCTGGGGCATGCACCCACCGACGGCGATCTTCATGTCCGGATTGAGAATGCGGTACTGCTGGATCCTGCCGAGTTCGCCAAACACCTTGTTTTCGGCATTGGCGCGGATCGCGCAGGTGTTGAAGACGACGAGGTCGCTTCCAGGCAAGGCTGGTGACGGCGTGAATCCACAGGATGAGAGCAGGCCGCGGATCTTTTCTGAATCGGCTTCGTTGCCCTGACAGCCATAGGTTTCAATCCAATAGGTTTTACCGGTTCCGAAAAGACCGATTTCCTCAGGAAACGCGTACATCGAAAAGGCGGAAGCAGTCTGGGACCGTTTCCGCGCTTCGGCGAGTTTTGGTTTCTGGAAATCTTTCTTTTCCAAGCGGATCACCCGTCGTTCCGATTCAGTCGATGATATTGATGCGTTCGATCTTCCGGTTCACGAGATCGAGGAAAACAGCGTTGAACTGCAGCGGTCCGGACGTTTCCGGCACTACGCGTTCGGGGACGCCGGTCAGAAACTTCCGGATTCCCTGAACGGCTTCGCCGCCGATGACGCCGAAGCGGACGCCGGTCATGCCGACGTCGGTGATGTAAAGTGTGCCTTTGGGCAGTTTGACAGCATCAACCGTAGCCACGTGCGTATGCGTACCGATGATGGCATCGACGCGACCGTCGAGATAAAGCGCCATCGCGTATTTCTCGGAAGTCGCCTCGGCATGAAAATCGACGATCACGTAATCACTATCGATGCTCTTGAGGATGGCATCCATCTTGGTGAAGGGGCTGTCGATCTGGTCGCGCATGAACACGCGGCCGAGAAGATTGACCACGGTAATCTTCTTGCCGTTGAAATCGATCGTCACGTATTCGCGGCCGAGCGTGCCGGGTCCATAGTTGGCAGGCCGGACGATGTTTGGCAATTGCAGAACCTCGGCGCAGTCGCGGCGCGTGAAGGCATGGTTGCCAAGCGTCACGACGTGAACGCCGGCAGCCATCAGGTCTTTGTAGATGGCTTCGGTGATGCCGTTGCCGTTGGCAATGTTCTCGCCGTTGACGATGACGAAATTGGGCTTCCATTCGGCTTTCACGGCTTCGAAGTATTTGGCAAAGGCTTTCCGTCCCTGTTCCATGAAAACGTCACCGACAAATAAGATCCTCATAAATTCACTCCCTTAAAGTGCGAGCCTTCCCGCAAAGGAAGGCTCGAGTGGTTATTTCGCGATTTCTTGCGCGCGGGTTTCCCGGATCACGGTGATCTTGATCGTGCCCGGATAGCTCATTTTCTGTTCGATCTGCTGGCGAATATCGCGGGCGATGGCGAAGGTCTTGGCATCGTCGATTTCATTGGGTTTGACGATGACGCGGACCTCACGGCCGGCCTGAATTGCAAAAGCCTGTTCCACGCCTTTGACACTATTGGCGATTTCTTCAAGTTGAGTCAGACGCTTGATATAGTTCTCAAGCGATTCGCTGCGGGCACCCGGCCGGGCGGCGGACAGCGCATCGGCGGCGGGGACGAGGACTCCAATGACGGCTAACGCCTCCGAATCGCCATGATGAGTCGCAATGGCGTCGATGACGGCGGGATTCTCGCGATAACGCGTGGCCAGATTGATGCCGATGTCGACGTGGGATCCTTCGATTTCGTGATCGACGGCTTTGCCGATGTCATGAAGCAGGCCGGCGCGTTTGGCAAGAGCTTCGTTTTCTCCGAGTTCGGCGGCCATTTTGCCGGCCAGGAACGCGGTTTCAATCGAATGCCGGAGGGCGTTTTGACCATACGATGTCCGGAAATGAAGTCTTCCGAGCAGTTTGACGAGGTCGGGATGAAGGCGACCGACGCCGGTTTCGAAAACGGCTTTGTCGCCCATGTCACGAATGAATTGGTCGACTTCGACGCGGGTTTTTTCGACGATTTCCTCAATCCGGGCGGGATGGATCCGGCCGTCCTGAATCAGGGTTTCGATCGTTTTTTTGGCGATTTCGCGGCGGATCGGATCAAATCCCGACAGCACGACGGCTTCCGGCGTGTCATCGATGATGAGATCGACGCCGGTCATGGCTTCGATCGTCCGGATGTTCCGGCCTTCCCGGCCGATGATGCGTCCCTTCATTTCATCGCTCGGGAGGTTGACGACGGAAACGGTGGTTTCCGCAGTGACGTCCTGGGCGTATTTCTGAATGGCGAGGGAAATGATGTTCTTGGCCGTTTTGGCGGCTTCTTCGCGGGCGGTTTCCTCGGCATCGCGGATGTATCTGCCGATTTCATCGGTCATCTGCGCTTCCACGCGCTCCATGATGACGGTCTTTGCCTGTTCTTCGCTCAAATTGGCGATTTCAAGCAATTTCGTGTTTTGTAGTTGAATGATGCTTTCCAGTTTGCTGGTTTTTTCCTCAAGCGCTGCTTTCTTTTCATCGAGAGCTTCTTCTTTGCGGTCCAGATTCAGTTCGCGTTTATCAAGGTTGGACGAACGGCGTTCCAACAAATCATCGCGTTGATTCAGTTTGTTTTCAATCTCAGCGACTGCCGAACGTTTCTCCTTGATGTTTTTATCGTTCTCTGAATTCAGATTATAGATTTCTTGTCTTGCTTCCAGAAGTTTCTCTTTTTTCAGTTTTTCCGCTTGAGTCACGGCTTCGTCGAGAATGTTCTGCGCTTTGTTGCGGGCGGTCTGGAAACCTTTTTCCACGACCACGACACGCAGGATGAACCCGATCAATCCACCGATGATGATACCCAGCACGCTGGAAATAAGGATAATAAGCCAATCGTCCATTATCGTTACCTCCATGTAGTTTTTGGGCGTTTCTTGAAACCATTATATAATCTTGGCGATCTTCCGGTTTCCCACAAACCGTCGGAAAGCCAATCCATATACTTTGTGAAAGTTGATTTTTCACCACTATATTATAATATAAAACGCTCTCATAGTCAAAAATAATTTACCGAAACCCGAAGATTGTTCGGACTGTTTCCGATCCGGAGGAAAAAAAGAAAACCCGATGAAGGGTTTTCCGGATCAAATATCCTTGGAAACGTTGCCTGGTTTGTATTTCTCGCGAACGAGTTTGGCGATTTCTTCGAGGATAACGGGGTTTTCTTCCAGGTAACGTTTGACGTTTTCCCGGCCTTGACCGATCTTCTGATCGTTATAGGCGAACCAGGACCCGCTCTTCTTGATGATGTCCATTTCGACGCCGAGATCGACGACTTCGCCCGAACGGGAAATGCCTTTACCGAAAATCAGGTCGATTTCTGCCGTCTTGAAGGGAGCTGCGACTTTGTTCTTGACGACTTTAACGCGCGCCTGATTGCCGATGATTTCATTGCCTTCCTTGATCTGTTCGCCACGACGGATGTCAAGACGGACGGAAGCATAGAATTTCAAGGCTCGGCCGCCGGGCGTCACTTCCGGATTCCCGAACATGATGCCGATCTTCTCCCTT
>CAZFHR010000156.1:0-3982 GCA_964519115.1 uncultured Candidatus Izemoplasmatales bacterium | reverse complement strand
TCGTCAATCTCGGCATCGGCACGCCGACCCTCGTCGCCGATTTCATCCCGGCCGACCGGCACGTCATCCTGCAGTCGGAAAACGGCATCGTCGGCATCGGTCCGCTTTCCGACGTCCCCACCGGCAGCGTCAACGCTGGCGGCAATCCTGCCACAATCGTACCGGGCGGTTCGTATATCGATTCGGCGCTCTCGTTTTCGCTGATCCGCGGCGGTCACGTCGACGTCACCGTCCTCGGCGCCCTCGAAGTCGATCAGGAAGGAAGTCTCGCCTCCTGGATCATCCCCGGCAAGAAAGTCCCCGGCATGGGCGGAGCGATGGACCTCGTCGTCGGTGCCAAGAAGGTCATCATCGCCACGACCCATACGAACAACGGCCGGCCGAAGATTCTGAAGAAATGTGCGCTGCCGCTGACCGCATATCGCCAGGTCGACCTGATCGTCACCGAACTGGCGGTCATCGCCATCGAACCCGACGGACTGCGGCTGCTTGAAGTTCATCCCGACCATACCATCGCCGAGGTCGTCTCCCTGACCGAAGCCATTCTCAAGATCGACCGCGTGCGGCCGATGAAAGGAGTCGAAGCATGAAAATCACGTTGAAAGTACGGCTGTCCCAGGCGGACGCCCATTATGGCGGAAATCTCGTCGACGGCGCGAAAGCCCTCGCCCTCTTCGGCGACGCCGCCACTGAACTGCTGATCCGTACCGATGGTGACGAAGGCCTGTTCCGGGCCTATGACGCCGTCGATTTCCTTAGCCCGCTCTATGCCGGCGATTTCGTCGAAGTGTCGGCCGAACTCGTCGCCTCCGGCAACACGTCGCGCAAGATGCGTTTCGAATGCCGCAAGATCATCGGCGCCCGGCCCGACCTGTCGCCTTCCGCTGCCGATGTCCTGGCCGAGCCGATTCTCTGCGTTTCGGCTTCCGGCACGTGCGTCGTTCCCAAGAACCGACAACGGAAAGACGGGTGAGCGGATGGAGAAACTGATCATTACCTGCGCCCTGACGGGAGCTGAAGTGACAAAAGCCCAGAATCCGGCCGTACCCTACACCATCCTCGAAATGACGGAAGCGGCGCGCGGCGCCGTCGCCGCGGGTGCTTCCATCCTGCATCTGCACGCCCGCCGGGATGACGGTACGCCTACCCAGGACGCCAGCCGTTACGCCGAAATCATCGCCGCCATTCATCAGGCGGTTCCCGCCGCCATCCTCCAGGTTTCGACCGGCGGTGCCATCGGCATGAGCCGCGCGGAAAGGCTGGCCCCCCTCGGTCTCGATCCGGAAATGGCGACGCTGGACTGCGGCACCCTCAACTTCGGCGGCGACGACCTTTTCGTCAATACCGAAAACGACATCATCGCCTTCGCAAAGGCGATTCAGGATCGCGGCATCGCCAAGGAACTCGAATGTTTTGAAAAAGGTCATGTCGACATGGCGCTCCGGCTGTTTCGGAAAGGCTATATCACCGGACCACTCCATTTCAGTTTCGTCCTCGGCGTCAACGGCGGCATGACCGGCGAAGCGCGCGACTTTCATTTCCTGCGCGAAAGCATTCCCGATCAGGCGACGTTCTCGGTCGCCGGCATCGGCAAGTTCGAATTTCCGCTCGCAGAACTTTCAATCATCGCCGGCGGCCATGTCCGCGTCGGCCTCGAAGACAACCTGTTTCTCGAAAAAGGCGTTCTGGCGCCGTCGAACGCCGCACTCGTCGAAAAGGTCGCCCTGCTCGCCGCCCGGCATGGGCGGAATATCGCAACGCCTGCCGAGGCAAGACGGATTCTCGGTTTGGAGGCGCGCTCATGATCCGTTCCTGTCCTTACGGGACGCACCGCGTCCTCGCTCCCCTTGGAGCTCTGCCCCAGGCGGCGGAGAAACTCGACAACCGGATGGCGATGCAGGATAACGAAATGCTGATCGGAGTCGAGACCATCAACGTCGATTCCGCTTCCTTCCATCAGATCGCGGGTGCCTGCCATGACGATCCGGATCAAATGAAGGCGATGATCATGGATATCGTCGAACAACGCGGAAAACTCCAGAATCCGGTCACGGGTTCCGGGGGCATGTTGCTTGGCACCGTCAAGGCTGTGGGGAAGGATTTTCCCGGCACCGTGAAGCCGGGCGACCGGATTGCGACGCTCGTATCGCTCTCGCTCACGCCGCTTTTCATTCGCTCGATTAAGGCGATCCGCCGGGAAAACGACCAGGTCGACGTCGATGCCGATGCGATCCTTTTCGCGACCGGCATCTATGCCAAAATTCCCGCTGATCTCGACGAGAAAGTCGTGATGGCGGCGCTGGACGTCGCCGGGGCGCCCGCTCAGGTCCACCGGCTGGTAAAACCAGGTTCATCCGTCCTCATCCTCGGGGCGTCCGGTAAATCCGGCGTGCTCTGCGCCTATCAGGCGAAACTCGATGCCGGACCCGACGGCTTCGTCGTCGGCGTCGTCAACGATCTGAAACAGTTGCCCGAGCTGGAAAGCCTGCATGCCTGCGACGACATCATCGTCGCCGACGCCCGCGATCCGATGGATGTCTATCATCGGGCGCTTGCAGCCAACGACGGGAACAAATATGACCTGACGATCAACGTCGTCAATGTCCCGAACACGGAAATGGCTTCGATTCTGCCGACGAAAGACGACGGAACCGTCTACTTTTTCTCGATGGCGACTTCGTTTTCGCGGGCCGCGCTCGGCGCCGAAGGCGTCGCCAGCGGCGCGACGATGACGATTGGAAACGGCTATACCGCCGGTCACGCCGACTTCACCATCGCCCTCTTGCGCAAATCGCCCGAACTCTACCGGCTCTTCCGGCAGCGTTACGGCGGAAAGGAGTGATCAACATGCTTATCATGAACGATAGTTATAAACAACGCAAAATCCAGTATTTCGGCGAGGTTTCCGATGCCGAC
Source organism: uncultured Candidatus Izemoplasmatales bacterium (assembly GCA_964519115.1). Lineage (GTDB taxonomy): Bacteria > Bacillota_I > Bacilli_A > Izemoplasmatales > Hujiaoplasmataceae > UBA12489. The sequence continues at coordinate 1,066 of CAZFHR010000156.1, read as the reverse complement.
TGGAACGACTGGAAGTGGCAGGTCAAGAACCGGATCACCACGGTCGAAAAACTCAAGAAATACATCCACCTGACCGAGAAGCAGGAAAACGACATCAAATCCGTTCTCGGGAAGTTCCGCATGGCGATCACGCCCTATTACCTGACCCTGATCGATCCGGATGACCCGGACGATCCGGTTTTATTGCAATCGGTGCCTTCAATCGATGAACTGTACGTCGGTCCCAACGATCTGCAGGATCCACTCGATGAAGACAAGGACTCGCCGGTGCCAGGACTGACGCACCGATATCCCGACCGGGTTTTATTCCTGATCACGGACATGTGCGGCATGTATTGCCGCCACTGCACGCGCCGGCGTTTCGCCGGACAGCGCGACAGCGATTCGAACAAGGAACGGATCGAGAAGGGCATCGACTACATCAAGAAGACGCCACAGATCCGCGACGTTCTGCTTTCGGGCGGCGATGCATTGCTCGTTTCCGACGAACGGCTCGAATGGATCGTTTCCGAACTGCGGAAGATCGATCACGTCGAAATCATCCGCATCGGCACCCGGACCCCGGTCGTTTTGCCGTCGCGGATCACCGACGGCCTCGTTGCGATGCTCAAAAAGTATCATCCGATCTGGGTCAACACCCATTTCAACCATCCGAACGAGTTGACGCCGGAATCGGCCGAGGCTTGCGCCCGTCTGGCCAACGCCGGCGTGCCAATCGGCAACCAATCCGTGCTCCTCAAAGGGGTCAATGATGATCCTCAGGTTATGAAAGAGCTAAACCAAAAGCTCCTTAAGATGAGAGTTCGCCCATATTACCTGTTCCAGGCAGACCTTGTCAAGGGAACTGAGCATTTCAGGGTTTCAACTGAAAAAGGCCTTGAAGTAGTTAAGGCGCTAAGGGGCCAGACATCAGGCTTCTGCGTTCCGCACTTTGCGGTTGACGTGCCTGGCGGCGGGAAGATTCCAATGCTCCCGAACTACCTGAAGTTCCAGGCAAAGGACAGGATTATCCTTGAGAATTTCGAGGGAAAGCTTGTTACCTGGCCAGAGCCGCAGGCTGAAGTTG
>CAZFHR010000155.1:0-3995 GCA_964519115.1 uncultured Candidatus Izemoplasmatales bacterium | reverse complement strand
GGCCAACGTCATTGTTATCTCTGATTATAACAAAGGCCTTGTGTGCCAGGCCGTACTTGATCTTGTCCATGATGTTTGCGCGAGGCGCAGCATCCCTCTTATCGTTGATCCCAAGTGTCCGCCGTTTAGCAAGTATTTGCCGGCTGTGACGTTGACGCCGAATGTTGCCGAGATGGCGGCTGAGTTCTCGAAATGGAGCGCACTGTCAGGCGCTGTTTTCGAACAACCGTTTTTCGATCAGGAAATGATATCCTATTATGCCAATCAGGCGGTCGAGAACGTTGTCGTGACGCGCGGAAGTTTCGGTGTGCGCGTTTCATCCAATCATCTAGACAACGCCGTCGATTTTCCCGCTCTTCCCGCAGACAATCCCAACGTTTGTGGGGCCGGAGACGTCGTCACGGCTTATCTCGCCGCGGCAGAGGCGGTCAATGTTACGGTGTGGCAGGCCGCGCGCCTTGCTAACCTTGCGGCCGGCCTGGCCGTTAGAAAAGAAGGGACGCCGATCGTCTCTCCTGCAGAAATCCTTTCCCACTTAGGGAATAATGAACGAACCGACTGATGCCGAAGTCGAAAAAATCGGCCGTGAGCTTAAGTGGCTCCACGAAACCAATGGCATGCGATGGTGCCTCATCGTCAAAATGCTCAAGCGTCCGGAGCCCGAGCTCAGACGGATTCTTTGCCTGTATAACGACAGACTTGCAAAACGCAAAGACCCGGAAGGCCGATAACCTTGGCCGGGAGGATCTCTATTTACAAGAGAAAGGAAAAGATGGAAACGTTTAAAACCAAACGCGTCAGACATACTCCAGAGGTTATCGAAGCAATTCGGAAACTCCGCGGCCTCGGCTTTACGACAAGCGAGATTGCAGCGAAACTCAACATGACATACGATCAGGTTCTCGGCGCTATTCGCCGAAATCAAATGCCGCACAACGAGAAGCGGCTTGACACTCCTGATCTTTACGAGGAGCCCTCAGCCGAAGCGTTGCTCGATCATTGCATCAAGGGCAACGAACTCGTTCGCGATTTCGATCCCAGGCAACGGGAAGTTTTCCCTAAGTTCGATACCAAGCGATACGTTGGAATCGTCTTCCACGGTGATTGGCACTTCGATCATTACAAGACAGATCTCCGCACGCTGATGGAAGAACTCGAAGAGATCGGCAAAGCCGAAGACGTCTTCTACGTTTTTAACGGCGACGCCGGGGATTGGGCCGATATCAGATTCGCCGGCTACAATATGCCGTCGATGATAATGCCCGTCCATCTCCGCTACAAGGTTCTCTTTCACATGGTGTCGAAGATCAAGAACTTGCTCGCGGTCGTTTCGGGATGTCACGACGACTGGCTCAAGAACAGGGGATTCTTTGACATCGTGTCGGCCCTGAAGGATAAGGCCAATGCGCTCGGCTTGCCGACATATTATCTCGGTTATGGCGGGCAGATCAGCATGACGGTCGGTAAGATCCTTTATAAGATGGCCGTCTACCACAAGTTCGCCGGGGAGTCAATGGTCAACGATTTCCATCCCTGCGTCAAGTATCTTCAACAAATGGATTCGACAGTGGACATCGTTGCTATCGCCCATCGCCACGACAAGACGGGCATCGCCTATGCTCATTTCCAGCGCGTTCCCCGGGTTTACGTTCGTTCCGGTTCGCATCAGTATCTCACCGACTACGCCTGGAAGGAAGGATTCGGCGGGGCCATCGCGAGAGCGCCCATGGTCATTCTCAATCCATTCAAGAAGCAAATGATCGCGTGCCCGAACTACAAGGAAGGCCTCGAACAACTTCGAATGCTCAACGCGAGTTTGCCCAAAGAGAAATGATCGAACCGAAATCACTGAAGGACATCGACTGGGAGAACGACGACGTTCGCCTGATCATGAAGTCGATCGCCGTCCGTCAGCAGATTTTCGAGAAACTTATGCTCGATCTCGTTCAGAAGGTCATGGATTCTGTAAAGGCCGTCAACGCGGAAGTCAATAGCATCAGCGTTGTTACGGATTCAGTCGTCCACGAACGGCGCATCAAGTTTGATACGTTCTTGGACGATCTTTTCAAGGAAATCGAAAAGTCAGGAGTCAGACATTGAAGAAATTTCTTTTGAAGGTCCGCAACGTTGTGGCCTTCGTTGTTTTGGGCGCCGGCATCGTTGTCTTTTTCTGGCTGTTGGCGATCATGGCCGGCGTCGAATGGTTGATCATGCTCGTGGCGCTTCCGTTCCGCACTCTCAAGCGCGGGCTGTTGGCGCTGGGCCGGGGATTTTTCATCAGCGGAACGAAGAAGATCTCCAAAATGCCTGGCATGTCGGTCAAGTCGATCGACGAGGAGAAACATGAACAAGTATCTTAAACCGGCTATCGCCGTTCTTGTTGTCGTTCTTGTTGCGATGATTTTCGCATATGGCTACGAGAAAGGCAAGGCCAAGCAGGCGGCCAAGGTCGCCCAGCTTATCGAAGAGAAATACGGCGCTCTCCTTCTTGAGCGCGACGTCAAGATCAAGTTCCTCGAAGATGGCCAAGCAGCCACGCTCGTCGAACTTGCTGTCGTCAAACAACAGGTCGTCAAGGCAGCGGGAGATCTTGCCGCGGAGAAGGCGGCCCGCAAAAAGCTCGAAGACGATATCCGCAACGCAACGCCAGATGTCCAAGTGGCCGAGGCCAAGCGGATCCTTAACGTTGGCCCGAATGACATCTGGCTGACGACTCGGCCGTCGGTGGAATTCACGCTTGCGGCATTCTCGGAAGCGTCGGCAATATTCGCCGGTTACGAAGCGTTTACGCTCAAGGAAATCCCTAAGTATGAAGGGCTGATCGCAACGCAGAAAGTCGAGACGCAGAAATACTCTGATCTTTATACCGGTCAAGTCAAGATCACCGAGGAATGGAAGGGGAAGTTCACGTTGTCAGAACAAAAGTTCACAGACTATAAGGCGAACATCAAAGAGAAATCACCGTTCGCAAAGGCAGTCGATACGGCTTTGAAGGTTGCGGTCGGAATCGGTATCGGATTCGTTCTTCACGCGGTGGTCAAATGAGGGCAGTGATCTGTAATTTCTGCAAGTGCACGATCGATGTCAACGGAGGCTACTATTCAATAGGGCCGGCCCGTCACACCGATCCCGTCCAGGACACGTTGCTTTTCGAAGTTGAACTTCCGCAGTCGACTAAATTTCTCGAAACAGCAACCATTGATATTTGCCCTATGTGTTGGGAGAAGTTCAAGGCAGCCCTCGCCCCGCTTGTTCGCGATAGATCGTTATTCGGCGATATCGTCGCTTTGGTTGAAGGGGGAGGTGATGGAACCAACAAGCCCAGCTGAATTTGCTAAACTCGTTGCCTCAGGCCAACTCGTTGTCGCCGGATTTTTTTGCGACAGTGTGGCCACTTCCAAGATCTTCGAGGCACAACTCGATCACATTCGAGATCAGTATACGGACTGCGCTTTCGTCAAGATAGACGCGGCCAACAATCCGGATCTCGTCCGCAAGTATAAAATCAGGGCGCTCCCGACGACGCTTGTTTTTTTCGATAAAAAAAAGGAAGCGACTATTGTCGGGATCTTGTCCGCCGCGGCCATCCACGACGTGCTCAATCGTATCGAAAAGAATCGTCAAAAGTATGACTAAAAAAAGGCGGGAAAAGAAAAATATTGCAAGTCGAAAATGGAAACAGCTTCATTCGACGGAGAAGAAACTTTCAGATCAAAGATGGCGCTTGAAGCATCATTATGGATTAACGTCGACTGAGTATGCTGCGTTACTCAATAAACAACATGGTGTTTGTGCGATATGCAAAACGTCTAAATGGGGATTAACTAATCATAGGTTGCTTTCTAGCCCGCAAGTCGACCATGATCATGATACCGGAAAAGTGCGCGGTTTGCTTTGCCTTAAATGCAATCGCGCTCTTGGTTTTTTTTAATGACGATATCGACTTTGTTCGTAGGGCTTTGGGTTATCTCAATCGTCATAAGAAACAAAGCGCC
>CAZFHR010000154.1:0-4001 GCA_964519115.1 uncultured Candidatus Izemoplasmatales bacterium | reverse complement strand
GACCTGGCGGCACCGACGAGTGAAAAACCACATACGCGCTTTGCATGCTTTTCTCACGCTGATGCCAGACATCGCATACAATTCATGGCAATACCGTTCATTCGGTTGATTCATAGATGAAATCACAATAGGAGGATGTACATGAAGTATCTGACCACTTTTGTCGTTATGCTGCTTTTGTATCTGTTTCTGGCCGGATTTACTGTCGACGAAGTGATTCTCGGGAGCATCGTCAGCGCGATCCTCACCGTCCTGTTGGCGAAGTACATCAATTTTCAGATTGATGCCCTTCTGCCTTTGCGACTCGTGAAGTTCGTGTTTGTCTATATCCCGGTTTTTCTTTGGAAACTGTTGCTTGCCAACTTCGATATCGCCCGCCGGGTCCTCAGTCCGAAGATCCCGCTCAATCCGGGGATCGTCCGGATCAGGACGAATCTCAAGGGCGATTTCGGTAAGCTTACGCTCGCCAATTCGATCACCCTGACGCCGGGAACCCTGGCAATTGACGTCGAAGGCGATTCCCTTTATATCCACACGGTGGATGTGAAAGGGAAGACCGAGGCGGAAAACTCGGCGCAGATCAGCGGACCGTTCGAGAAAATCCTGGGAGGTATCTTCCGATGAGTACGATCGACATCCTCGTCTTCTCCCTGCTGGGACTCGGACTGCTCTTTTCCCTGATTAGACTGCTGGCCGGTCCGAAACTGAGTGACCGCGTCGTCGCGCTCGATACCTTCAACATGATTGCCATCGGCGTCATCGTCATTCTGGCGAAAGTGTACGAAAGCAGTCTGTATCTGGACATCGCCATCATCTATGCGATCCTGTCGTTCCTCGAGACGGTCGTGTTCGCAAGATTTGTGGAGGGCAAGAAAAATGACAATCGCTAGCAATGTCTTCCTGATCATCGGCGGCTTATTCTTCCTGCTCGGCGGCCTCGGCGTTCTCCGCATGCCCGACACCTTCACCCGCATCCAGGCCGGTACCAAGGCCACGACGCTCGGCGCGTTTGCGACCCTGATCGGGGTCGCGTTCGCCGAACCCGGCTGGACGGTCAAGATCGTCCTCGTCATCCTCTTCATCATCCTCTCCAACCCGATCGGGTCAAGCGCGATCGCCAAGGCCACCTACAAGGCCGGGCAGATCCCTGCGAACCTGGTTCAGGACGATTTGGCAAAGCGAGGTGACGACCATGACGGCGTTTGACATCCTTTCCCTGATTCTCGGCGTCATGATGGTCGTGATCGTCTTCGTGGCGATCCATGCCAAGAAGATGATCAGCGCCGTGTTGTTCCTGTCGCTTGTTTCGATGCTCGCGGTCGTCGCCTTCGTCATGCTCAAGGCTCCGGATGTTGCCATCACGGAAGCCGTGATCGGCAGCGGTCTCGTGACCAGCCTGTTCGTTTTCACGCTCCTTGCGACGCGGAAGGAGGGAGTCAAATGAAACTGAAGAATCTGCTGGCCCTCCTCGTCACCCTCCTGCTTGCCCTTGCGATCATCCTCACTTTGAACAACAATACCCTGTTTCCGGCTTTCGGCGACGTTGATCTGGCCGACCGCGTGTCCGGACAGTATCTCGATTCCGCCCAGATCGACGAGATCGGCGCCGCTAACATCGTCACGGCCATCGTCGTCGGTTTCCGCGGTTTTGATACCCTGGGCGAAGTCACCGTCCTCTTCATCAGTTCGCTCGGCGTTGCCCTGCTGTTCGGGGCTTCCCGGAAACAGAAACGCCTCGATGCCGACTTCAGCCCCAACTTCATGCTCCGGGTCGGTTCGCGCGTGCTATTCGGCGTCATCCTGACCGTCGGTCTCTACATCATCCTGCACGGACATCTGACGCCGGGCGGCGGTTTTCCCGGCGGCACCATGATCGCCAGCGCGATCCTGCTTCTGTATCTGGCTGACGATCAGTTCCGGGCCAAGATCAAGGGCTTCAAGATCCTTGAAAGCGCAAGCGGCAGCCTGTATGTCGTCATCGGCCTGCTCGGCTTGGTGCTTGCGACCTACTTCCTGCAGAATTTCCTGCCGGCGGGAACGGTCGGCAATCTCTTGAGCGCCGGCATCTTTCCGATTCTCTACATCCTGATCGGCCTCAAGGTCGGTAGCGAGATTTCCGGCATCATCGACAATTTCCTGACTGAGGAGGACGCAAAATGATCCAGTATGCAGCTATTGTGATATTCGTTCTGGGTCTGTACGGCATCCTCGTCAACCGGAATGTCATCAAAATGATCGTTTCGCTGAACGTGATGGAAATCGGCCTCAACCTTTTCATCATCAGCATCGGCTTCATCTACGACGGCATCGCGCCGATCATCACGAGCACGGAGGCCGCCGGTGCCCTGATTTACGTCGACCCGCTGCCTCAGGCTCTGGTGCTCACCGCCATCGTCATCGGCGTCGGCACGACGGCCTTGGCCCTTGCGGTCGCCAAGAGCATCCACCGGGTCCATGGCACGTTTGACCTGAACGAAGTGGGGGACCTTCAATGAGCGCCGTCCTGTTGATTGCCGTCCCGTTGCTTGCAGCCTTCCTTTCGATCCTGTCCAAGAAGATCGCACCCTATCTTCTCCTTGCGGCAGCCCTGTTCAACATCGTCATTTTGTTCTTCCTTCCGGAGGGATTCGTCATCATCGGCGGATTCGTCCAGCCGCTCGGCATCAACCTCCTTTTCGATCCGTTTGCGAAGATCGCCCTGTTTCTGGTGAACGGATTGGTCCTGGTCATCGCCTTCCTCAATTTGAAGGCGTTTGCCGGCTTCGCCTCGATTCTGCTCGTGGCGCTGGCGGGACTGAATGGACTCGTCCTCACCAACGACCTCTTCAACCTGTTCGTCTTCCTCGAGATCGCCGGCATCGCGGGCTATCTCATCTCGGTTTCGAACAAGAAGCCGGTCCATACCTTCCACTATGTGGTGCTGGGCGCGATCGGCAGCAGTCTCTATCTGTTCGGACTCATCATCCTTTATGCGATGTTTGGCACCCTCAACATGGTCGGCATGATCGAAATGATCGAGACCGGCGGCAACTACGCCGACCTGATCCTGCCGTTTGTCCTGATGTTCATCGGCCTTGGCGTCGAAGCGAAACTGCTTCCCTTCAACTCCTGGGTCAAGGGCGTTCTCGGCAAATCCAATACGATGTCCGGACCGATGATCGCAAGCGTCTACGCCGCGGCAATCGCCTTCGTGCTCGGACGCCTGATCAACAATCTCTTTCAGTTCGAAGGCCCGCTGCTCACGGTCGTTCTCGTGATTCTCGCCACCGGCATCGTCCTCGGCGAGACGATGGCCTTCGCTTCGACGAAAGCCCGGGAGATCCTGCTGTACAGTGCCGTCGCCCAGGCAAGCCTCATCGCGCTTCTGTTCGTCAACGGCGTTGTCATCTGGGCGGTCTTCCTGATCGTCGCCAACGCCTTGAGCAAGACCGTCATGTTCCTTGTGATCAATAAGGCCGCAGGTGATACCGACAGCGACGACGTGAACGATTTGCAGGGACTCTTCGCCAAGAACGTGCTCGTCGGCATCGCCTTCACTTTGGCCGCACTTTCGGTCATGGGCATGCCGCTGCTCGTCGGCTTCGTCATCAAACTGAATTTCCTGACCGCGCTCGCGGCAGCCAACCAGATCGCCTTCGTCGCGATCATCCTCATCGCTTCGCTCGTCGAAGGCATCTATTTCATCCGATTGCTGGTCAAACTCTGGTATCGCGGCGACAAGGATCTGGACGTCAAATATGGTCTGTCTTTCAAGATCGTCTTCGTTGTCATCGCCACGGCGCTGCTGGTGTTCGGCACCTATTCCGCACCGCTCAATCAGCTCGACAACGGCGTGGACACGATTGCGGAGGTGATCAACAATGGCTAGCATCGAACTGTTGATTCTGATTCTCGTCGGCGCGTCCGTCATCGCCTATTTTCTGACGAAACTCAATACGACCGTCGGCTCCATCTTCACGATCTTCGCGACGATGTTCGTCTTCGCTTCGTTGGCGTACTTC
>CAZFHR010000153.1:0-4006 GCA_964519115.1 uncultured Candidatus Izemoplasmatales bacterium | reverse complement strand
GTCGCCCGAAAGCAGAATGCGATCGCCGCCATCCCCGCCAAAACCGCGAAACGGCCACGGAAGATCGAACGCCGCACGGTCTTCATCCTGCACGCGGATGGCCGCTATTTCATCTGTAAGCGCCCGCATACGGGTCTCCTCGCCGATCTCTGGGAATTTTACAACATCGAAGGCTTTCTGGAACCGGAACCGGCGGAAACGCACCTGCGATCACTTTTCGGATCAGTCGGAACGCCGAAAGCACTCACAGAACGGATGCATGTCTTCACCCATCTCGAATGGCATATGCGCGGGTATCTCGTCGATCTATCAGATCCGCAGCCGCGGATTACCGGAACTTTCGTCACCCTCGACGAACTGGCTTCCGGATATCCGCTTCCCGGTGCATTCCAGAGTTTCCTTGAAGAAATCCACCAAGACGTTTTGAACAAAGATCAACTCCAGCTGAAGGCTACAAAAAAATAGACTGAATAGCGAGGTATTGAGCATGGAAAAACTGACTGCCTTTCTGAAATCGCGCCCCGGCGCCCGCATTCTCGACGTCGGCACCGGTGCCGGCAACTTCGTCGGTCTTCTCACGGAACTCGACGACAAATTCGGTGAAATCATCGGCATCGATACGAGCGAAGGTTCCATCCGCGCGGCGGAGAAGAACTTCGCCGACGGTCCGAACATCCATTTTTTCAAAATGGACGCGCTCAAGATGGATTTTCCCGACGCTTCCTTCGATGTCGTCTGCCTTTCCAATTCGCTGCACCACCTGACCAATGCCAGGACCGTGCTCGCGGAAATGACCCGCGTTTTGAAAGCGGACGGAGTCATGCTCCTGAATGAAATGATTTCTGATCATTTATCCGTCCAGCAGCTGAGCCATCGCAAGCTCCATCACTTCGCGGCGGAAATCGACCGCGAATGCGGCCAGTGCCATGACGATACCTATACCCGGGCGCATATCCTCGCATTGTTGAAGCGGGAAACGACTTTGACGATCGCCGACGCCTGGGACATGGTCCTGCCAGCGGCTGGGGAGCCGACGCAGGCGGACATCGATTCCCTGAAAACCACCGTCGACCGGCTGCAGGGACGCATCAAGGATGAAAGCCGGCTCGCCTATTACCGGCAGAAGGGCGAACGGATCAAGAACTACATCCAGAAGCACAATTTCGCTTCCGCGACGCAGCTGCTTGTCCTGCTACGCAGCAGATGACCGAATTCTATACAACAAAAAAGGCAACGAATTGACGTTGCCTTTTCTATTTTGACTGCTATTTCGTTGCCTGATGGTTACAGTGTTACTTGCAACGGGCGAAGCAGGCTTTGATTCCCTGAGCGGCGGCGAGGGTGATGAAGGACCCTCCTACCGACACGCCAAGGAGAAGCAGGAAGTACAGTAGGTACTGGTCGGCGATCAGGTAGTTGAACGGATTGCCCGAGCCGGTCTCCAGCGTCATGAAGTCGGTTTCACCGAGAATCTTGTTCATCGTGAAGGCGAACAGGGCGGTAACGAGCAGGACAAGGGTGGCTTTCCCGATGTCCTTCATCCGCGGTTTGTAGAATCCGCTCAGAACCATGTACAGCGGCACGAAAAGCAACGTGCCATGGTATGAGAACGACTGGAACGGCATGATGTTGTCGGCGACGAGGCGCCAATCAGGCAGATTGCCGAGGATGCCGGCGAAATCAGGGACGATCAAAATGATCGTCGTGACCAGAAGCATGACCGAGAAGGCGAACGGCTTGATGAAATCGGCCAGTTTTCCCGGATGGAAGCCGATGATCCAAAAAGCGTAGAGCGCCATGCTGCAGATGTGGAAGGGCAACATATAGGCCGTGTAGTCACCCACGCCGCCATAGGCGGCACTGTTGAAGATGTAGATCGTCTTGACGGCTTCCCAGATCCAGATGAAGAGGGCGGCTGCCTTGATGACGCCGCGGTCGTAGTTTTCTCCCAGGCCTTTGCGCTTACGGATGAAGAGCGTGATGATCAGCACAAGTGCCACCAATGGCACGACCCAGGCGAGTCCAAGCAGGTGTTTCGATCCGAAATTTCCCATATTCTCCCCTTTTCTATACGAATTCATCTTATCACAGTCCGGTAAAAAGTCAAGAATAGAAAAACGCCGCTTGCATTTGTCGAAAAGCGCCGAACGATAACGGATCTGTCAAAAACGGGTTTCCAGAATGGACGGTTCGGCGTATAACGGAATTAATTGCACAAACTGAATTATTTTCCTGCGCTTTCGGTATGTCTTTTTCCCAGAACGGAGAAGAACCATGATCCCTTATTACCGTACCGACGTGAACTTCATCGCCGCGGCCGTCCTCGGCATCATTCTTCTGATCGCCGCCCATCGGCTGGATCGTTCCGACAAACTGAATCGGGCGTTTTTCATCACCGGTTTGATCGTGATCCTCCAACTGGTGATCGAAGCGGCGACCTGCCTCCTTAACGGCATGCCAGGCGCCTGGATCCGTTCGTTTGACGTCGTCTTCCATGTCGTGCTTTTCGCAACGGCACCGATCCTCACCTACAGTTGGTACCGGCTGGCGCGGCGGATGACGAATCCGACCGAAAAGATTCCCAAAGCGCTGTTCTTCCTGATCCTGACGCCGCTCGTGGTGAATCTGGTCCTGACGATCGTATCGGCGTTCAACGGCATCTTCTTTTCGGTTGATCTGATGAACGTCTACCATCGCGGTCCGCTCTTCGGCTTTTCCGCCGCCCTGACCTATTTCTATCTGGGTCTTGCCCTTCTTTGCATCTTCATTGACCGCCGGAAGTTCGTGCGCGAAGACATCGTGCTGATGGCCTGCGCGACGATCATGCCCATCCTCGGCGGCGTGTTTCAGTCGCTTTTCTATGGTGTTCTTCTGATGTGGAGCAGCGTCGCTTTTTCCCTCATGATCCTGTTCATCTACCTGGAACAGCGGCTCGTCCGCTGCGATCGTCTGACCGGCGCGTGGACGCGGGAGTCTTTCGATTATTTCATTATCCGCCGGATGCGTCAGGATCAGGTTGAACCGTTCGGAATGGTTTTGTTCGATCTGGACGGTCTCAAGGAAATCAACGACGGCTTCGGTCATCTCGAAGGCGACGCGGCGCTGCGCGCATGCGTGGATGCCGTCCGCCGGGTCATCGGTTGCGATGACTTCATCGTCCGGCTGGGAGGCGACGAATTCATCGCCTTCATCGAAAATGCGACGGAAGCCATTCCCCGGATTCTCGCAAAAGCAATCGCGGAAATCGATGAATGCAACAGAACGTCCGGGAAACCATATCGGCTCTCGGTCAGTTTCGGCGGTGACGTCTATTCCCCGGCCTATCCCGATATCGAAGCCTTCATCCGCCATGTTGATCAACTGATGTACGAAAATAAACACAGCAAGCAAGTCGGCGGCTCCGGATCATCCCTTGTTGGGATGCGGGGAACCCGCACCCACATTTGATACCTACCTTAGGAGGAAATCATCATGTCCATCGAAATCCGCCCCATCACGCCTGACCTCGCAGAAATCTTCGTCGGACTGTTCGACCGCCTGGATTTTGAGCATCAGCGGGCCTGGAAAAGCTGTTATTGCCGCTACTATTACCTCGACTGCACCTTCGACCAGTGGCGCGAGCGGACGGGCGAAGACAATCGCGCCGATGCCATCGCAGCGATCAAGGCCGGCCGGATGCCCGGTTGGATCGCCCTGGAAGACGGTCTTTGCGTCGGCTGGGTCAACGCCGGAGAATCCAGAACGTATCCGCGGCTACAAAAAGATCTGGCTGCCATCGTCAAAGATGAGCTGGTCGGTCTCACGATCTGTTATGTGGTGGACCCCGCATACCGTAACCACGGCCTGGCCCGCCGCCTGCTGGAGGCGGCGATCGCCGGATTCCGCCAAGCCGGGTATGCCGCCGCGATCGCCTTGCCGGTCGATCTGCCGATGCCGGGGGAAAGAAGCTACCGCGGCTCCCTGAATATGTATCAAGAGGCCGGATATGTCCAAATCACCAGTCTGG
>CAZFHR010000152.1:0-4019 GCA_964519115.1 uncultured Candidatus Izemoplasmatales bacterium | reverse complement strand
ATCGACGTAATCATAATGATCGGTCTCATGATTGCCGAACACGAAGGTCCATGGCGTTTCCAGCGATTCCATGAAGCGGATGAACCGGGAGAAAAGCCCCGTACCCGCGATCGAAAGCCAGAGATCACCGGTGATGACGACGAGATCAAACGTGTCGCTCTTCACTAACGTCTCGATGCATTGCAAGGTTTTCCGGTCGTTGGCATCGATACCGTAGGTCAGGTGCAGGTCGGTGAACTGAAGGATTTTCAGGGTGTCGCTTGCCATTTCGAGAACGAAAGGCGCATCATCCGAATAGACGATTTCGCGATCGGTAGCCTGGCAGGAAGCGAGTGTGATGACAAAAAGCATCAAGATGAAGATGGTCAATTTTCTCATGGGTACCCTCACGGGCGGCAAAGCCGCCCTGATATTCTTATTTATATTATATAGCATCGTCGACAAAAAACACCATATAAAATGAAATCTGCCGACATCGGAATGGTGCAATTTCCCGATATGCCTCTCCGGACGGTGACAAAAATAAAAAAGACCACTTCCAGCGAAATGGTCTTTTGTCTTCATAGGGTTTATCTTAACCGTCAAACCTGATTGCATTATATATCGTCAATTTTGTTTCATGGCCGTCTTGTCCGCGTACATGCGGGCATCAGACAGTCGGATCAACCCGGCCAGTTCCTTGCCGTCATCGGGATAGACCGCCACGCCACATCCGAACGTCACATGTTCTTTGCTCCCACCAACGACAAAAAGGTTCACTTCCAGATAATGGCGCAACTCGGCGACGTACCTGCTCACTTCCGCGTTTCCGGCATGGGGAAACACAAAAGAAAACTCATCGCCGCCAACGCGGGAGAATATCATGTTTTCAAAAGGATTTGCGCGGACGGAATCGGCGAAATACACAAGACATTCATCGCCGATTTCATGTCCGTAACGATCGTTGATTTCTTTGAACATGTTGATGTCGATGGTACAGATCGCCAACGGTTCATGACTTTCCTTCGCAGCTTCAAACGCCTTTCCCAGCAATTCCTTCTGATATCGCCGCGAGTAAGCCTGGGTAAGTTCATCGTATTTCGTCGGTCGAATCGCCTTTTCGTACAGCTTGTGGATCGAGATGATGATTTCGAGTTGTTTCGCCAAATGGCTGATCATGACTTTGTCGGCTTCGTCGTAGGCATCTTCGGAATCGAAATTGTCGATGTTGATGGAGCCGAAGAACGCGCCGGCGAATTTGAAGGAACAGGAAAGGACCGATTTCGCCACGAGGGCTCCGCGGGCTTTGAACTGTTCCAGTTTCTCGTCTGAGAGCCGCGAGGAGTCGAACACCTCGAGATTGCGGATGATGGTGGGTTCAAAAATGTCGGCCTGTTTCGATTGGAACAGATCATCGACGCTCAAGGTGATGGTCTGGAGGTGCTGGAGCGAATAGCCGGTGGCGGCCCGAAACGACATTTTATCGCCGTCGAGGATCAGGATGCTCCCCGCCTGGCCCTGGGGTATCAGTTTGATGGTCTCGTCCAAAACCAGCTGCAGCACGTCGTCGAGACGGTCGTTCTTCAGGATTTCACTCGTCGTCAGCATCATCGCTTCGGTGATCTTGTGGCTGGATTCCAATTCATCATAGACTTTCTTCAACCGCTGCATGTGTTTTTCCTGCTTGGCGATTGCCTTTTCCAGCATGAACATCGTTGCGATCCGGTTTTTATGCGACTGGTAGGTGATCGTCGCATAGATGTAGCCGAGGATCGAAATCATGATGCTGAGGCGAAGACCGTCGAGGAACGGCGCTGCGAACCCGTGAAAAGCCAGCATCATTCCGTTGAACAAAATCAGGGAAAAGAGGAAGAGGATGATGCGGCGCTTCTGCGGATAGATTTGAATGAAGGAGGCGGCGAAAATGGCGATCAGGAAGGAATCGATGCGATTGGAATGTCCCTGATAGGCGAAGGTGATGGCAAGACCGATCACAATGACAAAGAACGGCTGGCCGTACAACATGAATCTCTGGACACCCGTCTTGGGGGTGAAATCATTTTGATAGATCGCCCAGAATCCGATCATCTGAACCAGCATCAATGCCGATGCGGCCAGAAAGAAATAACGGTATTCAATCTCCGCTGCCGGAACGACGAAGAAAGAAATCAGTTCGATCAGACTGAGGATGGCGGCACAGATCAAGCCCATCATCACGTCGTACTGGATGATGGTCTTGCGATTGGCCATGATGCGGATATCGGATTCGATGGCCCGAAACCGTTCCTTAAGGGTTCTTCTCATGGTTAGGCACGTTCTTTCTAAAAAGGTTTTTTTGGTTTATGGACGTTCGGCGACTGAGGAAAGCGTCTCCAAGCATATCGTTTCCCTTTCCTTCACCCAAGGTCTATAATGAAAGCATCAAAGGAGTGATACCATGGAAAGAAACGTAGGCAAGACCGATCAAATCATCCGGTATGTCCTTGGGGGCGTTCTCGTCGTGTTGGCGATCGTTATCCCCTTCTGGTGGCTGTTGATTCCGGCAGCGATCGCAATCGGCACCGCCGCTCTGACCCGTTGCCCGCTTTACCTGCTCATCGGCGTCAACACGTATAAAAACAAATCCGGCAAACAGTAACCGACGTCGAAGCAAACAGCTGATTATCCATCGATGATGCGCCAATTTCACGTGGCGATCATCCGAAAATCAAAGAGATGATGATCCTCCGGGATGATCATTTTTTTATCATCGGAATCTCCGCGGCGACATTTCAAAATGGCTACAGCGGATCAAAGACTATTCGGTGAAATGGGCGAGGAAGCTCTTCGCGATTTCCGGATCGAACTGGGTCCCGGCGCATTTGGCGATTTCCGCATAGGCCTGTTCTTTGGTTTTGGTCTCGCGATAGGTCCGCATCGACGTCATGGCGTCATAGGCGTCGGCGATGCCGATGATCCTTGCTGGCAGACTGATTTCTTCCTTCTTCAGACCGGCCGGGTAGCCGGTGCCGTCCCAGTGCTCATGGTGCTCGTAGATGCAGTCGGCGATGTCGGAAAACTCGCTGGAAGTGCTGAGAATCCGATAGCCGATTTCGGGATGTTTCTTGATTTCGGTGTATTCTTCCCGCGTCAGTTTACCCGTCTTGTTCAAGACGCTTTCGCTGATGCCGATCTTGCCGATGTCATGCATGAGACCGGCGATCCTGATGTCGCGGATGATGGCATCGTCGAGTCCGAGATAGGTAGCGATTTTGACGGCGATGGCGCTCACCCGTTCCGAATGCTTCATTTCGCGTGGATTCTTTTCAAAGAGCGTATTCATGATCAGGTCGATGGTTTTGCTCCGCAAGCTCGTGGTTTCTGACAGTTTGTGGCGATACATATGATTTTCTGCCGTCTGGTAGATATCCAGAATATCCTGTCCGGAATCGGTTTTGGTCTCATATCCGAACGCCATCGATATTTTCAGTTGATTCGATTCGGCGGCCATGATCGCTGCTTTGATCTTATTGACGATCGGCGGCATGTCCATTTCGCTCGTCAGCGGCAAAATGATGACGAATTCGTCGCCACCGATGCGGGCCACGAAATCCCTCGGGCGCAGCAGTTTTTTCGTGATGTCAGCCACCATCTTGATGTGGGCGTCCCCCGCCTGATGACCGAACGAATCGTTGATCAGCTTGAGGCCGTTGATGTCGGTCATGCAGACAGTGAGTGGCAGATTTTCGGGAATGTCCAACCGAGCCAGTTGGGATTCAAAGTGCCGGCGGTTGGGCAGACCGGTGAGCTGGTCGTAATTGCTGATATAAAGGATTTCTTCTTCCTTCTTCCGCCGGTCGGTGATATCCGACACGAGAACAGCGAACTGCCGTGGTTTGGGCGAGTAGGAATAGGTCGCATAATAGCGGCCGGTCGTCACCAGAAAGTTTTCATAGTACGTCGGTTCCCCGGTCAGGGCAACTTTCCCGAAGATATCGATCCAGTACTGCTCCACCTGGGGCATGACTTCGCGGATGCGTTTGCCGATCGAGGCCTCGAGG
>CAZFHR010000151.1:0-4032 GCA_964519115.1 uncultured Candidatus Izemoplasmatales bacterium | reverse complement strand
GAAAAGACGCTGTCGATGTGGCCGTCGGTCCGCCGCGGCGAATACAAATGGATCTATCCTTTCATCGAAAGCGCAAACTACATCTTCAATTCCGAACTGACCTACGAACTCGCGGTCCTGAAACGCTATGCGATGAAGGCCCTGCTACAGATTCCCAATGATTCCGAACATTTCGTCGTCGCCAACCGTCTGATCAAGTTCCTCAAGTATTTCAAGGGCGTCGACGATTACCTGGTGCCGTGCAATTCGCTGCTCCGGGAATTCATCGGCAAAAGCGTCTTCGAACACTAGAAATGGTGTTCGATTTTTTTTGGAAAGCGTTCCGGTCGCTTTTCACGCCGAACCGCGTATGATATAATGAATGAAGAAATTGTCGGGGAGGGATGACCTTGAATGTCTTGTTCGTGGCCGCCGAGTGCGCGCCGTTCGTAAAAATCGGCGGTCTGGCCGACGTCGTCGGATCTTTACCCCAAGCTCTCAAACGGCTCCGCAACTGCGACGTCCGGGTCGTATTGCCAAACTATCGGACGATTCCGGCAAAATACCGGAAGAAAATGACGCCCATCGCCACCTTTGAAGTCGAAGTGGGTGCGAAGAAAGCGGTTTATGCCGGCCTGTTGACGCTCAAGCGCGGACCGATCCGTTATTATTTCGTCGACAATGAATATTTCTTTTTCCGCGACCGTGTCTATGACTTCGGCGATGAATGCGAACGCTTTGCCTTCTTTCAGAAAGCCGCGATCGCTGCCATCCGGTTCCTCGATTTCATTCCCGACGTGATCCACGTCCACGACTGGCATGCGGCGATGATCCCGCTGCTTCTGAAAGATCAGCACCCGGAATACGCCGCCATCAAGACGATTCTGACGATCCACAATCTCGCTTATCAGGGCATCTTTCCACTCGGCGAACACGATCTTTTCAATCTTGAATACGACAACCGCTTCGAATTTGAAGGCAACCTCAATTTTCTCAAGTGCGGCATCGTGACGGCCGATCTCGTGACGACCGTCTCGAAGACCTACGCCAAGGAAATCATGACCGATTATTACGGCTGCGGCATGCAACGCCTGCTTCAGGGACGGGGAGCCGCGCTCCAGGGTATCATGAACGGCATCGCCACCAGGAATTTCGATCCGGAGACCGATGGCAAGATTCCCTGTAACTATGGCGTGTCAGATGCCATAACGGGAAAACGGGCGTGCAAGGCCGGTCTTTTTGAGCGCCTTGCGGCCGATTTCCCGTTGGATGTTCCGTGTGTCGGCGTCGTCTCCCGCCTAGTCGGACAGAAGGGATTCGATCTCATCAAGCGTGTGCTTGGCGAAATGCTCGAAATCGACGATTTCACCTTCATCGTCCTCGGCGACGGCGAAACGCAGTACATTGATTACTTCCGCGAGACTGTTGCGGCCTGGCCCAAGAAAATGCGGACCATCATCGGCTATGACGACGCTCTGGCCCGCAAGATCTATGCCGGGTGCGATCTCTTCCTGATGCCATCCAAATTCGAACCCTGCGGCCTCGGCCAGCTGATCGCGATGCGATACGGCACGCTGCCGCTCGTCCGCGAAACCGGCGGCCTCGCCGATTCGGTGCAGGCCTACGATGAATTCCGCGACGAAGGTACCGGATTCTCCTTCGCAAATTACAACGCCCACGACATGATGCACGTCCTCCGCTTCGCCTTCCAGGTCTATCACAATAGCCGACCGGCATGGGACCGCATGGTCCAACGGGCAATGGCGACTGATTTCAGTTGGGAAGCATCGGCACGGGTCTACAAGAAAACCTACCAGAAACTCATGAAAGGCAAAGGGGTGTAATTATGGAAACATTGGCACTTATCCTCGCCGGCGGCCGCGGTTCGCGGCTGGACATTTTGTCCGAAGACCGGGTGAAACCTTCGGTTCCCTTCGCGGGGAAGTACCGCATCATCGACTTCACGCTTTCCAACTGCGCGAATTCCGGCATCTACAACATCGCGATCCTGACACAGTATCTGCCGCTGTCTTTAAACGATCACATTGGGTCGGGACGGCCGTGGGATCTCGACCGGCGCGACTCGAAAGTGACGCTCCTTCAGCCGCACAGCGACTGGTACAATGGTACTGCCGACGCCGTTCGGAAGAACATCCGCTATATTGAGCAAAGTCATCCCAAATACGTACTGATCCTTTCCGGCGACCACATCTATAAGATGGATTACCGGGAAATGATCCGGCAGCATCAGGAGACAGGTGCCGACCTGACGATCGCCGCCAAGGTCGTCGACATCAAGGAAGCCTCGCGTTTCGGCATCCTCGAGGCCGATGGCAACAATGAAATCATCGCTTTCGCCGAAAAACCGAAGGCACCGAAGTCCGATCTCGCCTCGATGGGCATCTATGTGTTCAACACCGATGTCCTGTTGAAGAAGATCAAGGAAAGTCAGATTCCGGATCTTGATTTTGGATCGCATATCATTCCGGCGATGATCGGTCACGAAAAAGTGTTCGCCTTCAAGTACTATGATTACTGGAAAGACGTCGGAACCTATGACTCCTATCTTCAGGCGAATCTCGAACTGATCGAGACCGTCGATAAGATTCCACTCGACATGTACGACCCGAACTGGAAGATTTACACGAAGTCAGAAGAACTGCCGGCCGTCAAAGTCGGTTCGAAGGCCGTCATCCGGCAGACGCTTTTGTCCAACGGTGCCATCGTCGCCGGTTCCGTCGAACGCAGCGTGCTTTCTCCCGGCGTCGTCATCCATCCGCTCGCCCGCGTCACCAATTCGGTCCTTCTCAACTATGTGGAAGTCCGTCCGGGTGCCATCGTCGACAACTGCATCATCGACAAGAAGACCGTGATCGGCGACAATGCGATGGTCGGGTTTGGCAACGACCTGACGCCCAACCAGGAAAACCCGTCGCTGCTGGCTTCGGGCATCACCGTCATCGGCAAACACGTCAAGGTTCCCAAAAACATGGTGATCGGGCGTAACTGCCGGATTTTCGCTTCAGCCGACCTGACGGCGCAACCGGACCAGATCGTTCCATCGGGAACGACCCTCAGATGATGAACTGACCGCCATTCGTGGCGGTTTTTTCATAGCAAACAAAAACGGCATCGGAACAATTTCCCGATGCCGTTTTCGTATGGGTTCTATCCCCTTCTGGGGACCCTTGGCTCAAACTGGTGCTCCTACCTAGAATCGAACTAGAATTTCAGCATTACCATTGCTGCGTTTTGCCACTAAACTATAGGAGCGTTTGCCTTTTCTATTATACCCATACTTTTTCGAAAATGCAACAATTTTCATCTGCTTGGTCAGCATTTTTGCCCCAGACCGGCGGCAACGCCGAATTTTGTTTGCCCAAATCCGGCCGGGAGTGGTAAAATGGAAATGATATCAAGTCATGGAGGTGGCAGTATGCTGCAGATTCATCATTTTACCAAGAGTTACGATGGCAAGAAAAAGGCTTGCGACGACATCAATCTGACGGTCGAAGCGGGTGATATTTTCGGTTTCATTGGTCATAACGGCGCCGGGAAGACGACGCTGCTCAAATCGATTGCCGGGATCCTCGACTTCGACAGCGGCGAAATCATCGTCGATGGCAAGTCGATCAAGGCCGAGCCGCTCGCCGCGAAAAGCGTGATGGCTTACATTCCCGATAATCCCGATGTTTATGAAACCCTGACCGGCATTCAATATCTCAATTTCATCGCCGACATCTTCGGCATCGCCACTGGCGATCGACGGCTCGCCATCGAGAAATACGCAGCGACGTTTGAACTCGCGGAGGTTCTTAACCATCCGATTTCGACGTATTCGCACGGCATGAAGCAGAAGCTGATCGTGATGTCGGCGCTGGTCCACAAGCCAAAGGTCTTCATCCTCGATGAACCTTTCGTCGGTCTTGATCCGAAAGCAGCGTATCTTCTCAAGGAAATCTTCCACGAACTGTGCGCCGCCGGATCGCTCATCTTCTTTTCGACGCACATCCTGGAAGTGGCTGAGAAACTCTGCAACAAGGTCGCGATCAT